>CBDVBL010000084.1:0-7490 GCA_965372205.1 uncultured bacterium | reverse complement strand
GTTCCAAATCTTTTTTAATTCTTTTTCGAACCGCTCTCGCATCTTCCTGGAATCGATGGCTAGCTCGAGATGTTCGTAATCAGGGTTTATCGTCATGAGAGGATCTTTCGACATTCTTCCAACAGGTTTTCAGTTTTTTTTCGCCAACCGGTTTCCAGGCGCCGAAACGGCCCCACCGATAGCTGAAACAAGCCATAGGCTGTCCAGAAGGTGATGCTGTCTTCGTCCAGTCTTTCAGCCGAAGCCTCCTGGTAAATCCTTTTAAAATCTTTTTCGAGGCCGGCCCCATCCGTCAGGCGGCCCTGCAAACATAAAAGTCTCAAATGAGCGCAGAAGTTTCCGATATCGGCGTTGACGTCTCCGAGGTGAGATCGATCGAAATCGATGAAGGCTACGCTGCTTTTTTGCAGCAGAGCCTGACCGTAATAGAAATCTCCATGGACGAAGCCGAACCTGCGGCGCTCTTCAAGATATCTATAGTTCTCAAGATTGCTTAGAATTTCGTCGGCGCGGTCGGCCACCTCGGGGGCGATATGCCTGAGCATCTCCGCGGTTGACTTTGCATCGTCAAGATATGAGTCAAATCGGCGCTCGGCCAATTGATGGATCTCGGCGCGATGCAGGGGCACAAGCGCCCTTGCCACCCTTTCTATGGCGTTGAGTCCCTGACCCTCCATTAATGCATCGAGTAATGGTTTGCCCTGTAGATCCTTCATTATCAGAAGCCGCCGCTCCGGGAGATAGGCAATGGGCTTGGCTATCTTGAAGGCGCGGCTTTTCTTGGCCAGCTTAAAAAGATTCTTTTGAAGGGAAAAGACGTCGGCCCCGCGGTCATCAGCATACAGGCGAAGGTAAGCCCTGATCTTGTCGCTTTCTTTGGTCCGTCGATTGAATACGCGCGTCTTGCAATGGAGAACTACTCTTCTCTCCGGTTTATATCTAACGGTTGTGAGGCGAAGTAACCTATCGGATATGCGCCACTCTTTTTCAGGATATTTGTCAAAATGCTCATATAAGATTCGCTGGACTTTTTTCGGATCCGATAATACCCTCAGGCCCTCGATAACAAAGTCATTCGGGAACAGAAATAGAATTGCCCTGTTTTCCGGCAAAGGGATCACAGGATCGGAGCCGAGCAGGTTTACCCAGCGATGGACTCGCGTTTTTTCCAGAGCGACCTGGAAATTGGCTTCGGTGTAGATCTTTGCATAGAGCAGGTATTGTGATGACCTGCCGAACATCTCCCTGGAGCATTTCAGCGTATAAGCAATTATACAACTTGTAGCGGGCTTATACCTGATATATGAGACCCGGCAATCTTCAATATTCCCCGGGATGCCTCCGAGCCGCCGCTCCAGCAAAACTCGGACCCATTCTGCATCCAGTAAGGTAGAAAGTCCCGGTAATCGCTCGTCTACAGGGATATCCCGATGATATTTCTGTTTTGTCTCATAACCTTCAGTGTTCATCAAAAATGATCTCCTGAGATAAACAAGAAAGCCGATTATCCCTTGCAAACGCAACAGATGAAATGATCTTGAGATTATTCATACCTGTCGATCTTATGTTCCGTCAGCGCGGGTTTCAACGGGGCCGCCCTGCCACTGGCTGTATCCCGTACGTGTAATCTCGTGCGCGACGTAATCGTAAAAGTCCCCCCTCTGGTGGAATAGCTTCATCGGTTTTCCCTCCTCGACAAGCAATCCATCCCTTATGAAGACTACCCAATCGGCCAATTCGAGAAAATTCAACCTGTGAGTGATAATTATGAGCACCCGGTGGGGCTTCAGGGCCCGTAAGGCTTCCTTTGCCTCTCTTTCCGCATGAATATCAAGCCCTGTGGCCGGTTCGTCGAATATCATTATCGCAGAATCCCGCAGCGCGGCACGGGCGAAGCAGACTCTTTGACGCTGGCCTCCGGAAAGTGTGAGCCCGCCTCCACCGATAATTGTATCGTAGCCCTCCGGGAGTTTTTTGATAAACTGATCAGCGCCGACCATCTGAGCCGCCTTTTCTATTTCCTGCTGGCTAGCCCGGCGCTTGCTGAAGGCGATATTGTCTTTAAGGCTGGTCTGGAATAAGAAAGCCTCCTGTGTCAGGCTGGTGATTTTCTTGCGAAGACTTTCAATCTTGAACTCAGAGATATCCCTTCCGTCGATGGAGATGATTCCCTCTTGAGGTTCATATAAGCGTAATAACAGTTTGGCCAATGTGGATTTTCCTGCGCCTGTGGGTCCGATAATTACGGTCGTTTTGCTCCTTGGAATACTGCAACTAAAGTCGTGCAATATGTAATTGTTCTTAACATAGCCAAATGTTACTTTTTCGAATCGAATTCTCCCTTTTATCCTGGGGGCCGACACGGCGCCTTCGCGATCCATTACCTCGGGCGTAATTTCGAGGATTTCCATGACCTTCTCGCCCCGCACGATGGCCTTTGCAATCCGAGCCGATAATTTGGAAATCGATCTGATAGGCCGATAGATTCCCCGCATATACGAGAGGAAAATGATCAGATCGCCCGGAGAGATTGTCCCGTTGAGGGCTTTTCGGGCGCCCACAAATAATACCAGACCGGTTCCTAGCGCGGCGATGAGTTCCACGATTCTGGCATAATTGGCCGCCAGCCTGGTGGTTTTCAAGCCAGCCTTGAAGTCACGGCTTACTGATTTGCCGATCAGCTTGTCTCTCTGTTTTTCCTGCGAAAAGATTTTAACCTGGCTGATTCCGGCCAGAGTCTCTTCAATGGATGTTACCATCTTACCGAAATTTTCACGTTGTTTGCTGGCCGCGCTCTTGATCCTTCGTGAAAAGCTAAAAGAGGCAAAAATGAAAAGCGGCATCACGGCCAGGATCAATAAGGCTAATTGCCAATCGATAAAAAACACAATAACCAGCATCCCGAGGATGATGATCAGTTGGCCGGCCAGCTGGATAATGGTCTCCACCAGAAGGTTTTGCAGAAGGCTGATATCTCCGGTCAGGCGTGTGATCAGGTCACCGGTTTCCCGGTAATCGTGATATGATTGGGGAAGCCTCTGGATATGCGAGAATAGCTGGAGCCTGATAGATGCAATTACTCCATGGCCGACGGTTTTTGTAAGAAGCTCCCGGCTGTATCCCAGAAACCCACTCACCGCCGCTATGACCAGTACCGCCCCGGCCGCAAACATCGCCACGGAAAGAGGATCCCAGTTTGATAGCGACATCAGAAACGGCATATTCGTCACCTGGCGATCCGGATTCAAAAGGTAATCTATGATTAATTTGAGGGGCCAGGGACGAAGTATTGTCATTAGCGAAACGCCCAGGAGCGCCAGCATGCTCAATACAAGCTTGGCTTTGTATGGTCGAAGATGGCTGCCGAAATGAGCGATAACGCGTCGCAAACCTTCGATATTTAATCTGGGAATCCTATAACGAATCCGCATGTCCGGCTTTTGCTCCAATTTCCAGTTGATTTTCAAGACCTTCCAGAATTCTCGAAATTATCTCGACCCGTTGCCCCCAGGTATGCTTTTGACGCACCTCCGACAGGGCATTCTCTCCGAGTTTTAGCCTTAATTCCGGGTCTTTCTTGAGCCGCACAATCGCATCGTGCAGCTCTTTTCCGTCGCCCGGCGGCACGAGCATGGCCGTCTCTTGATTTTTCAGGATGCTTGCGATCTGTCCTATATCGGAGGCGATTATCGGTTTTCCCGCGGCCATATATTCGAATATCTTGAGAGCGGAGAAATAGAAGTTCTGCAATTCGGGATAAGGCGCTACAAGAACGTCGGTTTTTTGCAGCAGGGAAGGGATCTTTTCATAGGGGACAGCGCCGGTAAGAACAACCTTGCCATCCAGGCCCCGCTCATGACATTGCTTCTCAAATTGGCGCGTCAACCGTTTTTCGCCGCCTATAATCAGCAGCCTGCTTTTTTTGTAATTGGATACAAATTTGGCGAAGGAATCTATCAAAATTTCCACGCCATGCCATGGCTTCAGACTGCCGACGAATCCTATAATAAAATCCGCCCCGTCCAGATCCGCTGAATCATCATCGTGATCGGACACTCCCGTATCCTGAAAGTGCTCGACCCGGACGCCGTTGGGCACAACGGTTATACGGGCCCGTGGCGCAATTTTCGAAACGTATTCTTTTAACTCAGCCGAGACGGTTATGATGCTATCAGCATTACGGAAGAGATATTCCTCGATAACCTTCGCCAACTCGATGAGAACCAGGCTCCTATAACGGGACGCTTCATCGATAAGGGGCGCATTTACCTCCAGCACAAAAGGCAGTCGCTGCTTCCGTGCAAAGCTCAGGCCGGCGATATTGAAAAGCGAATATCGCTCATATACATAATCGAAAGCCTTCTCGGTATCCAGTTCCGTAAGGAACTCCTCCAGCTGTTTATTTCTGTAAAACTCCATCATTTCAATGGAAAGTCTATCATTGCCTGCCAATTCGCGAATCATCGAGATGAACCGATCATCACCGACCTGCGGCAGGTTCCGGACTACGATAGGTGAGACTCCAGAGCCATCAGGGCGGTCGGCGCTGGCCACGACTGATATTTCATAGCCCTGGTCATGCAGTGTATTCACAATCTCCCGCATGTGAATCGAACCACCCTTGGTTCCCCAATAAGGAATGCCCGTGTCAGCACATAGATAGAGAATCTTTTTCTTATCATTTTTCATTGGAAAACTCACCCGGAATCCGATTCTATGACTGAATGTGAATATCTCTTCCCGCCATTCTTCTCCAAATAGAGATCTATAAGAGAATCGACATTTGTTTTCAGGTTGAATTTTGACGCGACTTTCTTCAGCCCGCCATCGGCGAGTTTATTCCGCAACTTTTCTGAGGAAAGAAGCCGGGCCAACTGGTCGCTCAACGAAATAGGATCATCGGGCTCCACCAGCATGCCATCGATGCCCGAATCGATCATCTCAGGTATACCCGACAGATTCGTGGATAAGACGGGCAATCCGCAGGCCATGGCCTCCAGGATGACCGTGGGCAGAGCATCCCGATTACCATCGCCGTCGATAGTGCACGGCAGACAGAGAAGTGTAGATTTATGCATTAAATCAACGATCTCGTCCTGTGTTTTCGGCCCCAGGAATTCCACCTCGTCAATCAGATCGAGTTTTTGTCGTTTTTGATGGAGTTGCGGAGCCTCCTGGCCGTCTCCCGCTATCAGACATTGGAAGGATATTCCCCGATCTTCCAGGAGCCTGCAGGCGTCCAGTAGATTACCGAAACCCTTTTTGGGTACAAGTCGTCCGACCGCCAGAATATGATTCGGTTCACGGTGCTGGCGTCCACCGGGTTTGAGACCTTCTATATCGACGCCGTTATAGATGACTTTTATTACGTCGGGATCCAGTCCCGGGGCGTTCTCCACGAGATAACACTTGTTATAGTCCGTGACAGTTACCACGAACTGCGCCGCAAACAGTTTTTCTCTGAGGAAATGTTTTTCCATGTCGTATACGTATATATCCTTGGCGTGGGCCGTGAAACTAAACGGCATTTGTGTGATCTGATATGAAAAATACGCCACGGTGCTGGGCAGACTGGCAAAATGCGCATGCAGACGGGATAGACCGAGTTCTTCGGCCTTCGCCGCCACCCATGCCGATAGCAGTAACAACTCCATTTCATTATGTTCTTTTTTCACAAGAGCCTTTTCCAGCAATTGCCAGAACCTCTCGCGATGCGGCAAAAGAAACGGCCAGATAGCGCCCAGCCAGGATGACCATCTTTTGATATCCAATCCTTCGAGGTATAATACTTTTGCCTTCAATTTCGAAAGCTGAGGATGAAATCGACCCTCGTTCGGTTTTTTGATGGAGAAGATTACAATCTCCGCGCCGCGCCGTTCGAGTTCCAGGATCTCATTCAATATAAACGTCTCCGAGAGACGGGGGAACATCTTCACAATGTAACCTATCTTCAGGTTCGCTGGATTTTCGGCCATGTCTGACTCTTCCTTTTGCTTTCTATTTCAGCGAAAATATTGCCCAGATGCTCTGCCAGACGCAGAGTACCATCCAGCGGTATCAATTTCCGGGTGCGGGCTTCCACCAACGGATCGTCGTCGCAGTTCAATAAATCGGAAGCACAATTATAGAGATTCCGGGCGCTGGCATCATCCGGATGCAAAAGAGTAATCAATCCCAACTCGCTCATTCTTTTAGCGCGCAAGAATTGCTCTTTTCTATATTTGATACGCGGAACTACCAGGGCCTTGCGAGCATAACTGAGTATATCGGTTATCGTATTATAGCCTCCCGTGGAAATCACCAGATCGCTTTGCGCCAGAAGAGGCGCTGTATTTCTTACAAATCGGAGGATCTTAACCGGAAGATCACGAGCAGCGCTTTTGAATTGATCCCAGTGATCATCCGCTAAAAATGGCCCGGTTAATATAAGGCTCTTAAAAGGAACGTTTGATTTGCGTTCCTGGATAATCTCGAGGAAACTGGCTATCAAGTCCGTGCCCCAACCATCGCCACCGCCGACCGTGAGCACTACGAATTTCTTGCCGCCAGCAGAATGGCTGCGAGGTTCGGCCGAATGTTTGCCCGCATCGTAATCTGAGATATATCCGCAGTATTGAGATTTTGATCTGATTTCTTGCGGAAATTCATAGGAGTGGATGGGATCGAAAATTGAAGGAGCGCCATATATAAATATACGATCATAAAAACGGCGTAAAACATCATAAGTGCCCCGCCGTCTCCAGAGCTCGATAACACTCCGGGGATCGTCGAGGATATCACGCATTCCCAATACAATCATACAAGTGTCATTGTTTTTTTTGAGCCACTCCAGTGATGGCATAATCTCGCCTTTCATCCCTTGAGGCGAATGATCTACCAGGAGCAGGTGAGGAGCATAATCTCTCACCGTTTCCAGGATGAGATTCGTGCGCAATCTAAGTGTTTGCTCGAAAGAAGCGCCGGGGAATCTGGATTCGTACCGCTCTTTGTCTACCTTACGAACCGCTGGCAGTTTTATATAATCGACGGCTGCGGGAATCTGGAATCGATGAACCTGAGTTGAGCCTGTGACCAGGAGTATGGAAAGTTCCGGATACCTCGATCTTAACCACCTCGAAATCTTCAAACATCGCTGGATATGGCCCAGGCCCAGTGTATCGTGCGAATATAATAAAACCCTTAAGCCTTTTCCTGTGCCTGAGTAGCTGGAGAGGGAGTCGCTGATGCCGTTATCGATGGGCGTTTCGAGATCGATATCGAATCTTGTCGGCCTATCGCCGGAACTATTATGACTTGACGAGGAATCCATCTGTTTGACTTACACTTGCCCCATACTGAGGTAGTTAAAATCGTATCTTCTTAGAAGTTCAGGCGCCAGGATATTTCGGGTATCTACAATATTCTTCTGGCGCATTAGCCTGCCTATTTCTCCCCAATCCAGCAGTTGAAAATCGGGCCACTCCGTTAAGATTAAGATGCAATCGGCATCC
>CBDVBL010000083.1:0-7574 GCA_965372205.1 uncultured bacterium | reverse complement strand
CGGTACCCAGGAGAACCGACAGTTCAAACCCATTCTTGAGAGGGAATTTTGAACGGCCAAGAAGCGTCAATTCTGCGGCGATCTTATCAGTCGGAGCTACAGTACCGCGGGCGCATACAACGTCGCCCCTGCCCACCTCCATTTTTTCCACTCCCGCAAGATTTATGGCCACGCGGCTTCCCGGAAGAGCTTCCTCGATTTCGGTTTGATGCATTTGAAGCTTTCTAATCCGTGCAGTTTTCCCCGATGGCTGAATCTCGATTTGCTGATCTACTGTTAGACTACCTTCCAGCAGGGTGCCGGTTACCACCGTACCCATCCCCTGTATGGTGAAACGCCGGTCAATGAAAAGCCGGGCCGATCCTATATCCGGCCTCTGGATAGTCTCTGTCAGAATCGAATCAAGCGTTTTTGCCAACTCGTCAGTGCCCTCCCCCGTAATGCTCGAAACCGGGATGATCGGGCAGCCCTCGAGAAAGCTGCCTTTAAGATGATCGCGTATATCATCAGCCTGAAGCTGAAGATAATCATCATCGACAAGGTCCTTTTTGGTAAGCGCCACCAGGCCCGTTTTAATCCCCAGAAGGCGGATAATATGAAAATGCTCGTCGGATTGCGGCATCCAGCCATCATCGGCGGCGATAACAAAAATCACGGCATCGATCCCCCCCACACCTGCCACCATATTCCTTACGAATTTTTCGTGACCCGGGACGTCGACTATGCCAACGGTTTGACCCGACGGCAGTTCCGCCCAGGCAAATCCCAGGTCGATGGTCATGCCTCGCTTTTTTTCCTCAGGTAAACGATCCGGATCGATACCGGTCATTTTCAACACCAGCGCCGACTTGCCGTGATCGATATGTCCGGCCGTTCCGACTACAAACATGATCTGATAGCCTCGATAAGGCCTTCATCCTGATCCGGGAAAACTGTTCTTAAATCGACTAATATACCTGAGGCGATGCTCCTGGAAATCACTGGAACAGAAGCGGCTCTCAGCTTACCTGAAAGCGATACTGCATTCCCCGAAATCTTGATCCCGAAACTGTCAAACTCATATTCCGGCAACGAGCCGCCGCCGAAAGAGCTTTTGAGATCAATACCCCTGACATCCGGACTCCGGATTGCCTCTACGATAGCATCTGCTCGCTTCTTGAGATTTTCTAAGGAAATTGATGCCATCTCTCGGCAGGGATTGGCTGATTTGCCGGTCAGGTATTCAAGCAAAGTTTTCTCCATCAACCCGATGGTCAGCTTATCCGGCCGAACTACTCTATAAATGGGGTCTTTGAGCAAAGCCGATATTCGTCTCTGCCTGCCGACGATCAAACCGGCCTGCGGGCCGCCGAGGAGCTTGTCACCGGAAAAACAAACAAGGTCGACGCCCGTCTTAACAGCACTTGTTACATCGGGTTCATCGAGAGAGGCAAACCTTGAACCGGACGCCAGGAGTCCCGATCCCAGATCGTAACATAACGGCAGTTTTTTCAGCCTTGCCAATTCAACAATTTTAGCAGGCTCGGGTTCCTCTGTGAAACCTCTCTGGATGAAATTGCTCTTATGCACCACCAGAATCAGACCGGTATTTTTGTTTACTGCTTTTCTATAATCAGTCAAGGATGTCTTATTGGTGGTGCCTATTTCTTTTAACACAGCCCCGGAACGTTCGATTATCTCCGGGATTCTGAAACCGCCTCCAATCTGCACCAGTTGGCCCCGGGATATAATCACTTCCCTGCCTCCGGCGAGGTTGGCAACGATCAGGTATACCGCCGCGGCATTGTTATTGACCAGCATCCCGGCCTCGGCTCCGGTCAGGGCGGCGATCATCCTGCCGACCATCACGCCTCTTTTAGACCTCTTGTTCTCCTCGATATCGAATTCCAGGTTGGAGTAATTGCAGACAGCATCCTTCAAGTGCCCGTATATTTTCGGATCGATGGGCGCCCGGCCGAGGTTGGTGTGCAGAATGACCCCTGTGCCATTGATTACGGGACGAATAAGATCGGACTCGTATTTTTCGAATATCTTCAGGGCCTGAGAGACGAGTTCGTTTCGGGAGGGAATCTTGCCCTCCTTGAGAGATTTCTTCTTCAATACGGCTGCCAGCCTCTTGACCTCGCCGGATACAAAGACAAATGACCATTTCTCAAAAAGAGGCTTTAGGCGATCATCCTCCAATACCGATGAGATGCTCGGAAACTGCGAGAGCCTCAGCTTTTTACCACTTTTATAAGCCATTTTGCCCTTTCGACTACATCGCCGATCTTTGCGAATTTCACATCCCGTTTTTTTAACTCTGATTCCAGCGCTCCCGCCAGATCAGGCCTTATGGAAATGAGCAGGCCCCCCGACGTTTGCGCGTCCGCCAGGATTAGCTGCTCGTATTTCTCGAATGCCCCGCTCCATAACATATCAGGCTCAACGCTTAAGAGATTAGAGCGGCTGCCGCCGGGGAAAAGGTTTTGCGTCGCAAGCTCTAATGTTCCCGGCATAAGCGGCACCTTGGAATAATCTATCTCGGCCGATTTCTTTGAGGCCAGAAGCATCTCGGAAAGGTGCCCCAGTAGTCCGTAGCCGGTAATATCGGTAACGGCGCAGTTGTAAGACTGCTCATGTTCCGTGGCAGCCCTGACAGCCTCGGATGCCGACCGGTTCAATTCTTTCATAACTGCAACGGCATTTGCGACAATTTCGGGAGTCGCTTTGCCATTTTTTAGAGCGGTGGTTATCAAACCGCTGCCCAGCGGCTTGGTCAGATAAAGACTGTCCCCTGCATAGGCGGAAGAGTTTGTCAAAATCGCCCCCGGTTCAACAGTTCCGGTTATGGATAGTCCATAAAACGGTTCCGGTGCTTTAACCGTATGTCCGCCCACAATCGGAATCCCGGCCTCCTTCGTCACTGACAGGCCACCCTCGATAATCTTCTTGAGCACCGAATACGGGAGATCTTTCTCCGGAAATCCGACTATATTTATAGCCGCTATCGCCTTTCCTCCCATTGCGTAAAGATCCGACAGCGAGTTGGCGGCCGCGATGGCGCCGAAATCGAAAGCATCGTCAACCACGGGAGTGAAATAATCCACCGTGGTCACGATAGCCAGATCATCGGAGATCTTGACTACCCCGGCATCATCGAAAAGCTCCGTGCCCACCAGCACGTTGTCGAATTTCTGCAGGTGCAAATCGCCCAGGACCTGGACGAGCTCAGTGCGACTGAGTTTCGACGCTCACCCGGCACAGGCGGCGAATTGAGTCAGCCTGAATATTTCCTCTTTCACGCTCACCATTCCTCCACATCAAAAATGTATTACAGAATATAAGCTTATAGGTGGTGATAATTCAAGTTCTTTAGGAAAAGCCTTCTCTTGGGGACCCCCTGCTCCAGCATGCAAAACAACCGCATCGAAGGGGTACACGAGAAAACCGGCCGCCGAATATTAGGCGAAAGCACTTATCGCAACTAATGATAGAAATATTTCAAAAGTTTCTACTGTTCCGGTTCGGCGGTTATTTTATAGCTGCTTCCGTCCGGTTTAAGCTCAAACCCCATCATGCCCAGAGCTCCGGCCGCGTCCATACGAATTATGTAAATGCCTTTATCACGCCCGACTATGTCAGAATAATTAGTTGTTTGAAAATCATCTTCTAAAGCGTCTTTGAATACGGAAACGTCACTTGTGTCCTTAAATGACATCAAAGCCCTGATAGCGAATAGCCGCAGATAGCCGTCTTCGCTGGTGTAATAAATATGACGGATATCGTCGTGATAGGTCTCTTCACCTAAGAAACCGAGTAGTATAGTTAGCCTTGATTTTAACTCACCTAACGCCGAATCCAGCCGCCTGGTAATAGCATCTTTTGCAACAGCGCCGAATTTCTTAATCGCCAGACAATATTGGTTCTTGAGATATTCATTAATTGTCATGTAAGTCCCCACTGCCATCTCCGTTGAGGAAGGTGATTCTATCTCGTTTCTTAAAGAATTAATCAGGATTTCAACTTTCTGAGCGGAGTCGATAGCCTGAAGCTCAATTAATCTATAAACACCGATCTCTCGCTCTTCCCAATCCTCTGATCCTAATAAATCAAGGACTTCTTCATAAGTTAAAACCTGCGATTGTAGTGATTCTGGAGATAGGAGTAGAAAGAACGTCAACATTACCCAAATCATAAAACAGAGATGACTCATTTTTGTTATAAATGTTATCCTGGACATATAACCTCCTCTATCATTGATGGTCATTTCCGGACCAATCATCAAGATTGGCGCGGCTTATATGCAAAAAAGTATTAGCCCGTTTACCAATGCTATCTTGATCCCGCATAACAAATATACCGTCATTATACGGATCCGCGCAGCCACAGACAAGCTTTATTAGAAAGTTATAGCCTTAAATAAGGCGATCCCGATTCCGCCTTTTCAAGCTATAGCGGTTGACGTATTCTTGATCCAGATTGTTTACGGGGCCAATATTAATCTCCTCTAATTTTTTGCACATCTGTAGAAGATTTGTATATTGACAGTATGACAAAGCAACTTAAGGCAAAGAAAGATTTCAGAATCGCACGATGCTGCGATCCTATTCCTCCCGACGAAATCAGGGGATTTCTCAAACCCGATAGCGGCCTGATCTCCGTTCATAAAGCCGGCTGTGGAAATCTGCGATCCATCCAGCCGGAGAGGCTGGTGAAACTGAGGTGGGAGGAGATTCTTGTTGAGGAGGATGAGACAACTCCCACACATGATCCCGATTTCAAGCTTCTGGATGAGACGGATTTCATGATATTGAAGCATCATGCTGAAATGGGGGTCGATTACGCGGCGGTAGTAGCCAAATCGCTCGGTATCGATAGGGCCTCAGTATTCGAACGGCACAGGAAGCTTCGTGACCTGGGGCTATTAATTCGGGTTCAACCGAAGATGATCCAGTATCGAAAAGGCATCGTCAAAAACAAATGGATCAAGCACCGAAATCATACCTATTATGAGATAACGGAGAAGGGTTCGAAGATTTTGCATAAAGGAAATGGAAACCTGGAATAACCGGAAAGGGGACGAATCGAACCTAATAATTATGTTGTATAGCAATGAGTTACACTGGCTGTAGCCATATTGTCACTAAATCAAGGTTGCAGTTCTACATCATTAACGAGGAATGGACATTTTTACGATATTACCTATCGATAAGTTACAGCTATCGTGACCTTTTCTGAATTACCTTATTTCCTTACTAATTTGGGGAAACGATTTCACATTATTATTGACATTTTATCAACTAAACCATTATTGACTTATGCAAGGCTCAACGCAGATGCTTAGGAGAAAGTGAACATGTTATATCTTGAAGAACAGTTGTCCCAAGCGGGAACTTCCAAGCAATGGATGATGTCAAGGATAGAGGCGATCAAAACCGCGCCGGATGGAGCTAAGGGCTGGCTGAAAGATCTAGGCAAAAATGATCTCGAGCATGCTAAGGCGGTTGAGGAGTATGTTGGCAAGGTCCTGCTGGAATCTAACACCAGATTATGCCCCGAAGAGATCTATTTGCTTCTTTTTGCTATCTATACTCATGACATAGGATATCGTGAGGGTGCGCAGGCACATGCCTTAACTTCATATAAGAAGATTATTGAACATCCAGAAGCGTTTTTCATTCACGACAAGAACCTTGCAATAGCGGTAGCATTGATAGGTCGTGCTCATGGCATGGACGATCTTGCCAAGATACCTACTAATTACCCCGTGGACTTCCTTAGCAAGACCAGGGAATTTGACCTGCGCTTCTTAGGTGCCTTGCTGCTCCTCGCGGACGAAATGGATCAAGGATATCTCCGAGTTTTTAACCGGGCCGGACATGACAACAGCATCAGAAGCAGCGTTTACCACATCGAGATCGGCCCGCAGATTGTTAAACTAAAAACGAAGCCACAATCACGTGAGCAGTGGGAAGAACTTCGAAATACGGCTGATCACATTCAGAAACGCTTGCAAAGCGTCTCAAATACCCTTCGCTCCAGGGGTGTTAAGTTAGAACAAGTAACTCTGTACCCAACGGTTTGGGCCGGAAAAGGTGACAAACACGACTACGAGGAACCTATTGAAACGACAAAACGAATCCAGCCTGGAGTTAGCGATATACTTTTCTTATTGGATCGGACAGTATTGGGTGCACAAGTCTTACAACAGGCACAACTTCAATCACGGTCAGTTACCGATATCCCGATTTCCGCGGTTCATGTTTCCGGTTATCCTCTAACATTTTTAAAGCAATATTCGGGGATAATCTGGATGCTGGGGGAAGATTTCGAAAAACCCCTTCCGAGGGAGATCCTCGACTTCGTTTTGGGTAACACTTCTAATGGTGGTGGACTTGTCCTTTTTCCCTTTGTGGCATGGAGCGTGTCCCAGGGGATTAACGAAAGGATTCAAGATGTATTGCCCGTCTCATTTAAGGGAGATTGGCGTGAAGCACACAACCAATGGATTTCTGATTTCAGATCACACCCTATAACGGTTAAGGCACAGCCATTTGCAATTACGAATACCTTTGAATCTCTAACCGTGAAACAAGAGGCAAAATGCATCATTGCTGACTCGGAACATAAACCATTCCTCACAGTGGGCAAGTTTGGCAAGGGGCGGGTCGCCTACATAAATGCGAGTTCTCATTCCTGCGCCACACCCCATACTATGGCTTCGCCCTGGCAACAGAATTCAGCCGTCCAAGAGATAATTGCTAAGACGATCACATGGATATTGGGGGATTAAGGGGGATTACACAGATTTGCCTGGGATATTTCCAGTTTGTGTTATACGGATCATACGCAAACTACCTCAAAACCACCTTTCTCTCCGCCATAAACCCCCCGTTTATCATAAAGCCCTTGAGACGTTTCTTACATTCTGAATGGTCGATGAACCGATCTAGCGCTTTGTGGCTATTGTGAAATTCGTGTTTCTCTATAAAGCACCCTTTATTTAGAAAAATTCATAATGATATACTTTTGATCATAAATCCACAATTTTCGCCAAGATAGAAGCCGGGATGTGCTCAAAAACATCGGAAGGGGGAGGAATCGAACTTTTTCAACCACTATAATTATCAAGGAGTTACACGTAGCCGTGACCAAATCGTGCCCGTTTTGGGCTTGTTTTTATACTTTTTCAAGAAGGATAAATTAGGATGTGTGGCAGGATTTATAATTACACAGCGCGATGTCGAAAAATGTGGCAGGTTGAATGCCATGCTGCTAATGACAAGGAAGGTGGCCGCATGACCACCTTCTTTACTTAAAAGCCAATTTAACCCCCCAACCCCGAACCTCTTGCGGCCTCGGAATTTGATTGCGTGGGAGATACGTCGCTTGCTGTTGACGCGGAAACGAAAAAGCCCCGACCGAAGCCGGGGCTCATTCAGCCAATTCTTATTCTGGTGGAAGAGGCGTATGCGGCGGAATAGGCGTATACTGTATCGATACTGTCGCCCAGGGCCCGCTGTCATTTTGTCGAACCACAGTGAAACGGCTCAGGGAACTTGCTGAGATCCTCAGCAAGAAGCCATAATAAG
>CBDVBL010000082.1:0-7723 GCA_965372205.1 uncultured bacterium | reverse complement strand
AATGTATAACCGTACTGCACGGTAGGGCCGCCATGTATTTGCAGGATTGAGGGATACCTCTTTTTCGGAGAGAAATTCGGCGGTTTGATAATCCAGGCATGAATCGGGTAGTTATCATGGCCGCGGACGAAAATCTCTTCGGGCTTTTGAACATGCAGACCTTTAAAAAGCTCATCATTTAGGCGCGTCAGTCGTTTCGGTTTTGAGTTTCCGGAAGTATCGGATATGAATATCTCTGCCGGGGTTGTCCCTCCGGAAATGGTCGAGACGATGTATCTCTTTCGCCCGGCAAGAGAAAAAGCGGTCAAGTGGAGTTTTCCACCGATAACTCTCGATAGACCTCTCCCCGATGATTTTACTTTATATAGCCGGGTGGCGCCGTTCTCGGAAACCTGGAAATAAATCTCTTTCCCGTTGGCAGACCATATCGGTGCTTGAGCCCAATGGACTTCCGCCGTATCGGAGATAGTAAGATCCATTGTCATTCTGTCCAATTTTGGAGTCAGATCGACGGCTTTACCGCCTTGGACCGATATTTTCCAGATATGTTCGTTCTCCACACCCCAGGCGCCCTGCGGCTTATCGTTGCCGATGAACACGATTTCCTTGCCGTCGGGCGAGGCCGACATCGCCTCCACCGGACCTTCAGGTTTTTTGAGTTTACGAGGTTTTCCTCCATTCGCAGAAACCACAAAAATATCGTCTTTCATGGACTCTACATCGGGATGACGCTGAACATTGGTGATATAGGCGATTTTCTTGCCGTCGCCGAGCCAGACCGGTCCCCGTTCCCCATTCTTGCCACCGGTAATCCGGGTTCCTTTACCGTTCTCCATATCATAAACACAGACGTGTCCGCGATCCTGCGGCAGGAAGCCGGCATTATCGAGCTTATAGAATAACCTTGTGATGTGACGGAATACCGGTTCCTCTTTTTTCCCGCGCTTGTCCTTGGGAACATCGTCGTTCTTCGCAAAAACACAGAGAATTTTCTTGCTATCGGACGATACTGAGATATCGGAATAGGAGCCATCGTCGCCGGTCAACAGCCGGGCTTCTCCTCCCGAGGTCGGCATCCTGTATATGCCCTTTTTTTCTCCACGCTTCGAAGTAAACACGATCCATTTACCATCGGGGGAGAAAACGGGGTTTGAGTCTTTGACCTCGCCGAACGTGTACTGCCTGAGATCTGTGCCGTCAGTATTCACCATGTATATATGAGAGTGGTAGTTTTTTTTATCTTTTGCAACCACCTCCGCGGTGAATATGATTTTAGATTCGTCCGGGGAGATCGTAACCGTCCGCACGAACTTCATCTTCAAAAGATCTTCGGCTGTTATTTTCTTCTTTTTCATCATTGCTCCTTGAGAGGTCAAAACGAAAAATCACTTAATTCAGCTTCCTTATCCTATAGCCGTGGCTTCGAAAAAGCAAGTAAAGAGTCGCCCTGCGAATCAGCATACCGTCAATCGCCATTATAGATGCCGCTCCTTAGCGATAGAGTTGATTATCGAAATTATGGCTTGAAACGGCCATCAGCATTGGTTAGATTCTGCGGACTATTTATTGAGATTTACGCTCAAGTTTCGCGGCGGGGATCAGAATGCGAGCAAGTCTGAGATCGACAACTAAAGGATTCTAATAATGAGCACACAAATTCCCTACCTTGGCCAGGCCTTCGCTCTCCTCGCAGCAGTAGTCTGGGCATTCGCAGTTATCCTGTTCAAGAAAAGCGGCGAGACGGTTCACCCCATCGCACTGAATTTTTTCAAAAGCATTCTGGCCCTTGTTCTTCTGGTTCCCACGATATTTCTCTTCGGAGAACCGGTCAGGGGATTATTCTCTACAAATGAGTATCTGCTTTTGCTTGCCAGCGGCGCCCTGGGCATAGGGCTCGCCGACACTTTCTTTTTTAAAAGCCTTAACCTCTTAGGAGCAGGGCTGTCGGCAATAGTCGATTGCCTTTATAGTCCGTTTATTATCGGGCTTTCGGTTCTCTTTCTGGCGGAAACTCTGAATCTGCTTCAAGTCGCGGGAGTGATAATGATTATCTCTGCGGTCCTGACTATACGCAAGGCGAACGATAAAGGAAGGATCAGCCGTCATGACCTGCTGTGGGGTATTTTCTGGGGCGTTATGGCAATGGGCACCATGGCGGTGGGGATCGTTATGATAAAGCCGCTTTTGAACCGATCTCCTCTGCTCTGGCTGACGGAAGTAAGGATCATTGGGGGAGTGGCCACATTAGCGCTCGTGTTGCTGTTCCATCCGGGGAGGCGCGAAATAGTCACGCCGCATCTAACCTCGCGTGGCTGGATATATCTGATCTCCAGCTCGTTTCTGGGTGGATTTCTATCTATGATCATCTGGCTGGCAGGGATGAAATTTACCATGGCATCGATCGCCGCGGCACTGAATCAAACCAGCAATATTTTTATTTTCATCTTCGCCGCCATTTTCTTAAAAGAACCGATCACACCCAAGCGCACAGCGGGAATCGTTTTAGGGGTCGCGGGCGCCTTTATGGTTACATTCGGATAGTGTTACATTTAGTGTGGCGAAAGAATATTCTGTTGCTTTATCCGGGTCGAAATTTATCCTTGATATCACATGGCATATCTCAAGGAAACACATTGTCTGGGAGCGCAGACGATCTAAAGCATTGAGAATTTAGATGATCTCTATTAAAACACTTGCAAGGATAATTCCCGCAAATTATATAGTCCTGACTTTCCTCTTCATAAGTTTAGGCGGTGTGTCAAGATCCTTTTCTGCATCGGAGGACTCAACCTCCGTTGACACCCTGGCATTTGAAAAGAGCAGTTTATCGATATTGCCAATAGTCTTTTATTCACCTCAAACAAAACTGGCTGCGGGCGTTTTGCCAACATATATATATCGTAGCTCTGCGGAGTGCAGGCCGTCCAGCATAACAGCTCCCTCATATTATACACTTAATAAGCAGATATCAATCTCGATAGAGCCTCAAGTTTATTACAGGAATGGCCTCTATCGGTTGTCTGGCTCATTGTATTATCAGAAATGGCCGGACCTGTTCTATGGCTTGGGCAATGCGACATCTTTTGACGACGAAGAGGAGTACACTACAAGATCGGCCGGAGGGTCGATGCATTTACAGAGGCGTTTCGGATCCAGTTTATATTTCGGTGTTATCGGCGAATTGTCACATAGTGAACTTATTGAGATCGAAAGCGAGGGGCTTCTGGCCAGCGGAGATATCACGGGAGCGGAGACCGGTACGGTCAGCGGTGCTGGAGTCTCGATAAGCTGGGATAGCAGAAATAATATTTTCTTTCCACGGAACGGAAATTACCATGTTGTTTCCTCCGCTTCTTTTGGCAGTGTTCTGGGCGGCGATTATTTTTACAACGGATTTACCATAGATCTGCGAAAATATGCGGCACTCGATTCTAATAAGATCATCGCGGTTCAAGCGTACGGAAGCTTTACCGACGGTGATCCGCCATTTGGATGTTTGCCGCAGCTGGGCGGGATAATTCGAGGATATTACCCCTTGAGATATATTGACAAGAGCCTTCTGGCCTTCCAGATGGAGTACCGTTGGCACCCGCTGTGGAAAAGGTTTGGCATAGTAAGTTTTGCCGGGACAGGAGCGGTAGCCGATGGATTGTCGGGATTCAAATCGAAGGATTTCAAATTTTCCGCCGGAGTCGGCATACGCTACCTGTTCATACAAGCCGAGGGGTTGAATATTCGGTTCGATATCGGATTCGGTGAGGAATCATCCGAAATCTATTTTAACATCGGCGAGGCCTTCTGAGATAATACGGCGTCGGCGAAATATATCCCGAAAAATATCTATAAACATTCTGGCCGGTTTTTCGTAGGTGTAATGAGTATGACAATATGTGAATTTCCACATGTTTGTTAATTGAAAATCTAAGCGACTATCGGGCTTAAAGGAGGAAGGCAATGAGAAAGTTTTTATTGACAACGATCATGGTCATGGCACTGGCCAATTTGTGTTTTGGCCAGACAATTAAGAAAGACTTCGATATCGGAATGGGCAATAAGCTGGTGCTGGATCTTGAGACCGGCGGCGGAGTATATATCTCAGGCTGGGACAAGGAGAAAGTAGCGGTCAAGGTTCATATATCCGGTGTGGATGAAGATGATTATGATCTGGATTTCGACGCAGGATCTTCGCGCATCAAGATTAGCAGCGATTATCGCAGTAGATGGGGACGGCACGATGGTGATTTCGAATTCGATATCAAGGTCCCGGAGAGGTTTGATATAGAAATTGAATCTTCTGGCGGCGGCGTTCACATTGCTGATGTCGAGGGGGAGATCAGCGGCAATACGGCGGGCGGTGGTCTCGATTTTACCGACGTCAGAGGCGATATCGACTTTAAGACAATGGGAGGCGAGATCAGCGTTTCAGGAGTAAAGGGGCATCTCAATCTCAAAACCATGGGCGGCGGTATCACAATCACCGATTCCGAAGCTGACGGTAAGGTCTCAACCATGGGCGGCAATATCCTGATGGAGCATGTTAAGGGCAACGTCAAGGGTTCCACTATGGGAGGCAATGTAACTTATAGAGACGTCAGCGGCAGATCTAATAGTTCGAAAAGCTCCACCGTGGACGAGGTGCATGTTTCCACTATGGGAGGCAATATCCACCTGGATGATGCTCCACATGGAGCAAATCTCGATACCAAGGGAGGGGATATAACGGTCCGTACGGCAGGTAAGTTCGTGAAGGCCAAAACCTTCGGGGGAAACATAGAGATTGACGAGATAGACGGCTGGGTAAGGGCCTCGACATTGGGGGGCGACGTCACAGTCAACATGATAGGCAATCCCGATGAGGGTCGTCGTGATATCGAAATCTCCTCGCTGGGCGGCGAAATAACCCTCACCGTGCCCGCTGATCTATCCATGGAATTTGATATCGAGCTGGCCATAACCAAGAATTCTCACAGGGATTACGAGATAATCAGCGATTTCGATATGAAGCAGGAAAAGACCAGGGATTGGGACAGCGGTCGCGGCAGCAAACGGAAATATATTTATGGCACCGGCACAGTTGCAGGCGGTAAGAACAAAATCGAGATCAGCACCATCAACGGGAATATCTATATAAAGAAGGGAACATAAGTTCAATTTGCACAGAGACTCAGTTAAGATTTTGCGGCATAAAAAGGTTTCCACTTCTCCGCCGTCGGCTTCGATGTTACAAGACTAACCACGATCAAGCCGAGCAACGATAATATCAGCGCCGGATAGACGGTCGGTATCCCCCACGGCTGGCCGGAAATTTCCCATATTAGCGTCATGGCCATCCCTCCCGCCATGGAGGAAACTCCGCCATACGCATTGGCCCTTTTCCAGAAGAAAGCCGCCATCAATGCCGGTGTTATACCCACGCCGTACATGGTGTAGGCATATAATGCCATTTCCAGAACCCGGGTGAAAAACTTGACCTGCATAAACGCGAAAAGGCCGAGCAGGACAACCACTATCCTCGAATAAAGTATTATCCGCTTCTGTGATGCCTTCGGGTTTATGAATCTTTGATATATATCGCGGATTATATTGGTCGATGGCACCAGGAGAAAAGAATCGGCGGTGGAGACGATGACCGCCACAATGGCGGCCAGGAGAAGGCAACCTATGACCACCGGCAACCCGAATTTTACCGCATGCAGAATCACCATCTCCGATTCGATATCCGAGAAAAGGGAGCTGCCGATAATTGCTATGATGACAATCAGGATCTCTATAATAATCGTTCCGACTATCCATCCGATCACCGATTTTCTGGCCGTTTTTTCATCCCTGGCCGAGAAAAATCTCTGGTACATCCCGGATTCGCCCAGAAGGAGAAGCATCGTCGGCAGAGAATAGCCGACCGCCTCCATCAACGACATATTTCCCATCAGTTGAAAATGGGACTCGGGAAGCCTGGTGACTATTTCTCCCCAGCCGCCCGCCCCGCTTATGAGAAAAGGCAATGCTATAAACAAACCGATTATCATGATGGCGCCGTTGACGACATCAGTATAGGCAACCGAAATCAACCCCGCGAGTACCGTATAGGCGATGACGAATACGGCCGTGATTATTATACCGGTATCAACCGGGATACCCGTTACCAGGTTCAACACCATACCGCCGGCCCTGAACTGATAGCTGACGATGGCGGTATAGGCGATCACCGTGACCAGCGTGCCCAGCATGCGGGCGTATTTGTTATAACGTGCTTCGAGTATATCAGGGACAGTATACTGGGCAAAGGCCCGCACACGTCCCGCTATGAGA
The DNA here is from genome assembly GCA_965372205.1 of uncultured bacterium. Taxonomy (GTDB): domain Bacteria; phylum Zixibacteria; class MSB-5A5; order UBA10806; family UBA10806; genus CBDVBL01. The sequence goes on along the minus strand of CBDVBL010000082.1, from coordinate 1,414 downwards.
TACAGTATGATTATAGCAATCCAGACTCCGGCATCGAACCAGAGGGCGGGGAATCCTTTATCGTATGCCAGGCCGGCGCCTGCTATTATGGAGCCCGACCCGATCCAGGTTGCCAGCAACGTGCCGACCAGTACCTTCGCCGACAACCTCCTGCCGGCAACCATGAAGTCGTCTTGTGTCTTCACCTGTCTGCTTCGATAAGCGCCGACAGCGATTAATATGAGCAGATATGAAATTATGACCCAGAAGTAGACCACAAGGGATTAATAGGGGCTGTTCCATTCCATTGTCAAAGCAATTGAACGGGGAATTGAGGTTTCCAACCTGTCAAAAGCGGTTTTGTTCAATCACACCTTGACCGCTATCCATGCAATTTCCTACTTTGGGTGGGTCTGAGATCCGGGAGAAATGATAGTGAAAAGCAGATGCGACTGGGCTAATTCGAATGATCTTATGATCCAATATCACGATTCCGAATGGGGTGTGCCCCTGCATGACGATCGGAAGCTGTTTGAATTTCTGGTCCTGGACGGTTTTCAGGCGGGATTGAGCTGGTCAACTATCCTGAATAAGCGGGATAACTTCAGGCGGGCGTTCGATGATCTCGATCCAGCCAGGATTTCACGCTATGGCCGAAGGAAGATCGAAACTTTAATGAAGGATACCGGTATTATACGAAACAGGCTGAAAATCGAAGCCACGATCTCCAACGCCAAGGCGTTTCTGGATATCCAGGCGCAGTTCGGTAGTTTCGATAAGTATATCTGGCAGTTTGTCGGCCAGAAACCGATTGTTAATAAATGGAGAAAGATGAAGGATATTCCAGCTAATACAACCCAATCCGATACCATGAGTAAAGATCTAAAAATGCGCGGTTTCAAATTTGTGGGCACAACAATATGTTATGCCTTCATGCAGGCGGCCGGGATGGTTAACGATCATATAATATCCTGTTATAGATATCGCGAGGTTATGGAATGAACGATCAAGACAAGACAATCGTTACAACCGAATCAAAGGTGAGCCTTAGAGAAATCACTGAAAAAACTGTGAGAACAATTTGCGACCTTAAGGTTAACGATTTGCAGCAGAAATTCGTCGCGACCAACGCCGTCTCCATCGCTCAGGCATATTTTTCCGATAAGGCGTGGTTCCGTGCTATTTATGCAGATGAATCGCCGGTGGGCTTTCTCATGCTCGAAAAAGATACTGATAAGGCGGAATATTTTCTCTGGAGGATGATGGTCGATGATAGGTATCAACGAATGGGTTTTGGATACAAAGCAATGATTCTGCTGATAGATTATGTGAAAACACTTCCCCGTGCCACCGAATTACTCACATGCTGCGTACCGGGCGATGGCAGCCCCGAGGGATTTTATCGAAAACTCGGGTTCGAGAGAACGGGCGAAAT
>CBDVBL010000081.1:0-7727 GCA_965372205.1 uncultured bacterium | reverse complement strand
AATTTATTTATTTAACTCTTTGCTTGAAATCACTTACAGTGACATCCAAGGTGGCTGGGAGGGGGAAGGGAATATTGATATAAATCCGCTTTTCAGGAACCCCGATAACCGAGATTATCATTTAATGTCTATAGAATGCGGTGACGCATTTGAATCTCCATGCATAGACGCAGGTGACCCATCCATTGCGGATAGCCTGTTGGGTTGTAGCTGGGGTTTGGGGGCCATCAGAAGCGATATGGGCGCTTACGGCGGCGGCGATTCGGCCACCGTCGGCGTGACCGATAAAGAGCCCCGGGTTCCGGATCGGTTCGCCCTGTCGCAAAACTACCCCAACCCATTTAACGCGAAAACAATAATACGATATAGCCTTCCCTCGGAATCCGACGTGACAATCGAGATATTCGATATCCTCGGCCGCATTGTTGAGACGTTGGTTCAAGGAAAGCAACCAGCGGGCTATCATCAAGCCGTCTGGAATGCCATCGATAGATCCTCCGGCATTTACTTCTACAGGATTCAGGCAGGCGATTTTTCAAAATCCAAAAGCTGCATTTTGCTGAAGTAAATGAAGGCGAGTATACCATGAAAACGTCGTTGATAACTATACTGCCAATTATCATAATTTTTAATTCAGCCTTTTCGCAAATTAATTGGACAAAACATACGATCGACGGTAATTTCATCGGCGCCTGGTGCCCATTCGGCATTGATCTCGATAGCGATAACGATATTGATATATTGGGAACCGCTTCTACGGGTGACGAGTTGGCCTGGTGGGAGAACGACGGAAATCAGAATTTTACAAAGCATATATTCGCTACAGGATACGACGGGGCCTTCGCTATTCGGGCAATCGATCTGGATAGGGATGATGATATCGACATACTCAGTGTCGCCCACTGGCTGGAGACTTTAAGCTGGTGGGAAAATGACGGAGAACAGAATTTTATAGAACATATTATTGAACAAGATTATTACGGTTCTCATTACATATTCGCATTCGATATGGATTCTGATAAAGACCTGGATATTTTAGGAACTTCTACCCTGGGAGGGGACGTAACCTGGTGGGAGAATAACGGAGAGCAGGTTTTCAGGAAACATATCATCGAGGACCATTCATTCGGCGGCCGTTGTATCATCGCCGCCGATATAGAGGGCGATGATGATATCGATATTTTTACGGCCGCGCAGTTTGGGGATAAACTATCCTGGTGGGAAAATACCGGTGATCAGGTATTCGTACAACACGATATCGAAGACGATTACGCTGCCTTTTGGATTGAAGTTTTAGATATGGATTTTGACGGAGATCTGGATATTCTGGGAGGCTCTACTCGTAATCCCTCCGGCGATCTATCCTGGTGGGAAAATGATGGTTACCAAAATTTTATCAAAAGGACAATCGATAATAACTCGGGCGGTTCCCAGGCAATTTTTTCGGCCGATTTAGATAGCGACGGTGATATCGATGTTCTTGTAACATCCAGATTTACAAATATGTTGGCCTGGTGGGAGAATGATGGCGATCAGAACTTCGTCAAACATTCAATTGAAGGTAGTTACAATTATGCTTCCGGTGTATTCGCGATAGATGTCGATCTCGACGGCGACATCGATGTAATAGCGACTTCTTATGGAGAAAACGATATTTCGTGGTGGGAAAACGATCTTGCTACAGGGATAAGCGATTCGGAAAATACCCTTCTATCATCCTTCGCCCTCTGCCGGAATTATCCAAATCCTTTTAATGCCACGACAGTAATCCGGTATGACCTTCCTGAAGAATCCAACGTAACCATCGGAATCTTCGATATCCTGGGCCGGAAGGTCGAGACACTGGTTTCGGGGTACCGGCCTGCCGGACAGCATTCGATCACCTGGGATGCTGCAGATCTGCCATCGGGCATATACTTTTATAGAATCGATGCTGGTGAGTATTCGCAGACCAGACGATGCCTGCTTCTAAAATAATTCTTATATCCGGAAATGTATAGGGGCTTATTGCAAGACGCCCCTATGCGAGATTCTATATTGGCTTGTTAATACTCTATTTCAACCGTCTCGGCGCGCGCTTTTCCCACTCCACTATGATCGGGCTGGCCACGAATACCGAACTGTAGGTTCCAACCAGTATCCCTATGCCCAGGGCCAGGGCGAAATCGAAAAGAACCTCGCCTCCGAAAAAGAGGATGCTTAAGACTACCATGATTGTGGTAAACGTGGTTATGACAGTCCTGGATAACACCTCGTTTATGGAGTTGTTGATAGTACTGGCATAATCGGAACGTTTGCGAAACTGCTTTAAGTTTTCTCGTATCCGGTCAAATACGACCACCGTATCCGTCAACGAATAGCCAGCCAGGGTCAGAAGCGCGGTAACCACCAGAAGCGATATCTCACGGTTGAGAATGAAATAGATGCCCAGAACCGTCAGGACATCGTGGAAGGTGGCAATCGTGGCGGCCACCCCGAACCTGAAATCGAAACGGATCCAGATATATATCAGAATTCCGCAGAGGGCAAAGATGATAGCCTTGACGGCATCGCGAGTCAGCCTCTCGCCCACGCGGGAACTGATATTGTTTGTCGAATCAAGCGTAAATTTGTTTTCGCCGAAATGATCACTAATTGTTTGTTTCAACAGATCGCCAAGCGCATCTCCTTCAATAGCGACCATGTTGACCATGACTTTCCCTTCCTCGGTGTATGTCGTTTCGGGAATCGCGCTTTCGATGCTTCCCTGTAACCTTATTATAAATGAATTTTCGAAACCCCCACCGGTAATCATCTGTATTTTGGCCTTGCCGTGGCCTATCTCATTGAGAGCGTCCCTGACCTCATCAACCGAAACGGGTCTTTCAAAGCTGCCGATTACCTCCGCGCCGCCCGTGAAATCAATTCCGAGATTGGCCTCTCCAACAACTATCATGATAAAAGCTGCCAACCCAAGCGCTACCAGCAGTCCGGAAAACATAAATGAGAACTTTCGCCGACCTATGAAATTTATATTGGTCTCTTTTATTATCCGCATCATGACAATCTACCCCGTCAAATGGAAAGGCTTTTGTACTTCTTTCTCATATCAAAGATAACCTTGGTGATAAACAGCGCCGTAAACAGCGAGAGGAATACGCCCACAGATAAGGTCACCGCAAATCCTCTGATAGGGCCGGAGCCGAAAATAAAAAGGAATAATGCGGTAATTAGCGTCGTCACGTGCGAATCGATAATCGTCAACAGGGCCCGGTCGTACCCGGCATCGATGGCCGCCCGTATGGTTTTCCCGGTTCGCAACTCCTCCCTTATTCTCTCAAATATCAACACGTTGGAATCGACCATTATGCCAACGGTTAATATCAGACCGGCGATGCCGGGCATGGTAAGCGTGGCGTTGACTCCTGGTATGACCATGAACGCCAGAACGAAAAGTATATTCAGGGAAACCGCAATATCCGCTATTATGCCGGAGAGCTTGTAATATATGGCCATGAAGATTATCACCAGGATAAGGCCGATGACCGAGGCTTCTTTCCCCCTGTTTATGGAATCCTGTCCTAACGCAGGGCCGACGACGGTACTCTGGAGGATTTCCACATTCGCCGGCAAGGCGCCCGCTTTCAACAATATAGCCAGAAGATAAGCATCACTGATGGTGGCATCTCCCCCCATGGTGATCTGGCCATTTTTTGAAATTCGAGACTGGATAACCGGGGCCGACTCAACTCTATCATCGATAATTATGGCCAGATGCTCCTCTATATGCTGACCGGTCAATCTCGAAAAACGCCTGGCGCCATCCGTATCCAGCTCGAAATTTACGACCGGTTGCCGGAGCTGATCGTAAGTCTCCCTGGCAGAAACCAGCGATTCACCGGTTAGCTCTATGTTGCTATTGAGGACAAATAACGATTGAAATTGCCGATCGCCTCCCTTGACAGGCCGGGTTCCCCAGGCCAGTTTATAATTTGACGGAATAACTTCCTGAACTTCCGGCATCTGCAGATATTGCTGCGCCTGATAGAAGTTCTCCATGGTGATCTGCCACCAGTTGCCGAGCCATCTGTCCAGAACAGTGGAGAACGGGTGAGATTTGGCGAACTCCTCCTCATCGAACACCTCTGCCTCCAGGCTGGTATCGGTTACCTCCTCGCCGAAAAGGCTGGTGATGGCGTCCTCTGCCGTATCTGATTCGGCGATCGCCTCCGCCTCGGCAAGCTCCGATTCATCGGCCGGCTCCGAGAGTTTTATGGCGAGTACTGAATCGATGGCCTCCAACATATCCTGGCACTCCTCTGGCGATCTCAAAAGGTGAAACTGAAGCTGGGCAGTACTGCCTATCAATGTCTTGGCGGTGTCGATATCAGTGAAGCCGGGCAGATCGACTACTATTTGATCGGTTCCCGATTTCACGATTTCAGGTTCGGCAATACCGTATTTATCCACCCTGATCCTGATTTTCTCCAGAACCTGGTCTTGAATGTCAGCGGAAACGCCCCCGCCACGTGCATCCTCAACCTGCAATACCATGTGGACTCCGCCCTGCAGATCCAATCCCAGCCGCAACGCCTTTTTCTTCAGTGAATAAAAATCTTTAGGATTTTCTATCTTCAGCGCCTCGCGATCCTGAGAATAGAATTCCACGGTGGGGTAGAGAAGCACGAAGGATACAACTACGGCTATTACTATACCGAAAATCCAGGTTAATTGTCCTCGTCTCATCTTTTTCTCCCGGACGGCCTTTACCGCGTTCTACCGAAATACAGCCGATCAATATAATCATAATCGGCCGAATGTCAATCCCTTTCAGTGCTTCTCTTTTCCCGCAATGGATCGATCCCTCCTGATGCCATCGGCTAATTTGATAAACAGCTCATTGCCGGGGTTCAGCTAATATCGTCCTTAAATGATTCCATGGATAGCTAACATAACCGACGGCCGGTCGTACCATTGAAAATCATAATCTTATCCGGGTCAATCTTGACCTTAACCAGATCTCCGACCCGAATTTCCCCCCGGGCGACTATCTTAATCGATTCCCCGTCTGCCGTTTTCGCTAACAGCAGGATATTATGGCCAAGATTTTCTATTGACGAAACCTCACAGGGAATTTCTCCATCGTCGACCAAGATCAAATCCTCCGGGCGGATGCCGAGAACAACATCTTGAGGATCTGCCGTTTCCACCTGGTTTGATCTCAGGCGGATCTTCAAGCCTCCGATAGATAAAAAACTTCCGTCAGCGACAGTTCCCTCAATTAAATTCATCGGTGGGAAGCCGAGAAAGCCTGCCGTGAAACTATCGGGCGGATCCTCATACAGTTTCTGGGGCGGCCCGGAGGTGATTATCTTCCCCTCTTTCATTATGAAGATAATATCAGCCAGGCTCATGGCCTCCACCTGATCATGCGTGACATATATCGATGTCCCCTGGATGCGGCGATGCAGGGCCAGTATCTCGCCTCGCATCCGCATCCGGAGCTCGACATCGAGGTTGGATAACGGCTCATCGAATAGATACAGCCTAGGCCGACGGACAATGGCGCGACCTAAGGCTACCCGCTGCCGCTGACCGCCGGAAAGCTCCTTCGGTTTCCGTTCGAGGTATTCTTTCAGACCGAGAAGACCTGCAGCCCATTCCAGGGCTTTTCCCCTCTCCACCTGGGTCGTTCCTCTTGCTTTAAGCCCGAATTCAAGGTTTTGCCTTACCGTCATATGGGGGTATAGAGCATAATTCTGAAATACCATCGCTACGTCACGGCGTTTTGGCTCCCAGCCGGTGATATCTGAGCCGTCGAGAATTATCCGGCCACAATCGGGGACTTCAAGGCCGGAGATCAACCGCAAAAGCGTGGTCTTGCCGCAGCCTGATGGCCCCAGAAGGACCGCCAGTTGACCATCATCGACATCCAGATCAACACTATCGACACCTACTAAGCCATTCGGATATACCTTACTGATATTTGAGATCTTCAACTTCATTCCTTGATCTCAGATTATAGATAATTCGGGCCTCTATCACAAATGAATTTGCATTAAATCGGAACGGAATCGGAACAAACATAGTTATTCATCATAGAAATTGAACGGTTTCTTCTCTCTCTCTCTCACAAGGGAACAAGAGGGTTTTCCGGCCGGGTCGTCGATAACGATCCGGCTTCTCTCGTTCTACTCGCCAACCGCAAGCCATTCATAGAATTGAAGAGCTAAGAATCCAGCTTTCGCAAGTTCTCCAATGATATTCGCCGCGGCCAAAAAAATGCTGGAAATCTGTAAATATAGGCGGAATGTATCCGCAGCTGAACTGTAATAATAATATGAACGGAAAGGTCAAAAATGCACAAGGAAGGGCTCGCCGGCACCAGGACGACCAATTCGCCCGGTTGGCGCTGGCACATAAAGACTTCCTGATGCATCTTGCAAAAAGGCTCACCGGCGATACGACCAGCGCCGAGGATCTTTTCCAGGATACATACCTTAAGGCTTATAAGGCCTTCAATACTTTTGAGGGCGCCTCCCGATGCAAAGCCTGGTTGAAAAGAATCATGATAAACACCTATATCAATATGTACCACCGTCGCAGGAAACTGATTTTCCATCAGCGGGATAATAATGAAATGGCGCAATTCGCCGATATTCCAGGCCAGGATGTTCCCCCGGATGATGAGTTAAACGAAGATAAAATCCTGCGCAATTTAGTCTGCGATGAGATCAGGAATTCCCTGCTTTTGTTACCGGACGGATACAGGATTACTATTATTCTCTACGATATGTTGGGGCTTCGGTATAAGGAGATCTCCGAGATTCTGAAACTGCCGATCGGCACCGTGAAATCGAGGCTCTATCGAGGGCGTAAGACCTTAAAAGAAAACCTGTTGGGGGGCAATGGAGACGGCAACGGACACAATGAAATCCCTTGCCGTTAGTCTGCGTGAGCGCACTCAATAGCATCAGCAAATTCGTTTAATTTCCCTTATGCAATATACTATTAATATCTCCGGATAAAAGCTCTTCAACCATATTCCCCTGTTGCCGATCATAACCGCTTGAATTTCACAAAGATAGACTTATTGATTCCTTAACCCATTCTTACATTTTTCTTTGACAAATTTGCACTCTAAAGCATAAAAACCTTTTATCCGTTCATCCTTATTAACCCTGACAAGGAGGATCGATGAATTGGAAAAAATTCTGGCTCGCCGCACTGGTAATCTACATCGTTTTGGGGATCACCGAGCTCATCATCCACAATGTTATCCTCGGAGGGCATTATACGCTCCCGGGGTTCCGTGCTGCCAATGAAATGAGTGGCTTTCTATGGGTTTTCTGGGTTATAGGCATTGTGTTTTCATTTTTCTTCACGCTCATTTTCGTAAAAGGGTACGAAGGCCGAGGCCTCATGGAAGGAGTCCGTTTTGGCTTCTACATAGGCTTGTTGGTCTCCTTCACAGGTGCTTACGCCCAGTTCGTAATGTACTCTATCCCCTATTCTCTGGTCTGGTACTGGATTATCCTCGGAATCATCCAGATGATCCTATGCGGTATGGCGGCGGCGCTGATTTATAAGCCGAAAGGCGCGATTGCTTAAAAGAGCAGTCGAATCAAAACATCGTTGTATATTCTTTTATTCTGACCGGAATCGGACCGGGCGGTCAAATCTGAAGAGATATCAGCATTCCGTGAAAAGAATTAGCGCCCACGCAAAAAATGGTAGTGGAATCCTGG
>CBDVBL010000080.1:0-7748 GCA_965372205.1 uncultured bacterium | reverse complement strand
AAACGATGATGATTTATATAGAACCAGGAGATATATCCGGGAGAATTCTTTGAAATGGGATCTGGACGAGGAAAACCCGGATAATTTTCCCGGGGCAAGGGGGGCAACGATAACTATGGGGGGTGAACATTGTACCAGGATATCGAGGAACAGATCGATGTCATAGCCATCTTCGAGACTGGTCGCATGCGGCCGATCAAGTTTCGCTGGAACGGACGGGCTATCAAAATAAAGAAGGTCACCGGCACTTGGAAATCGGATGTCGGGGCGCACAAGATCCGCTATTTCGCGGTGCTCGATTCCGCCTCTAACTTCTTCCAGCTCGCCTACGACGAAAGAAACACCGTCTGGGTTTTAAACAAGATATGGGTGGAATAAAAGACGACTCAGTCTGGCGGGGGCACAAGGCGATCATGCATATCGATATGGACGCCTTCTTCGCGGCGGTGGAGCAGGAAATCAACCCCGATCTGAAGGGAAGGCCGGTGATCGTAGGCGGCCCTCCCGATTCGCGGGGGGTGGTTTCCACCTGCTCGTATGAGGCAAGAAACTACGGAGTGCATTCCGCCATGCCGATGAAGGAGGCGCAGAGGCTATGCCCGCAGGCTGTATATATAGACACATCGGGAGGGAAGTATTCGTATCTGTCGGTCATGATATTGAATATCCTGAAAAACTACTCGCCCAATGTCGAGCCGGTTTCCATAGATGAGGCATTCGTGGATATCACCGGTGTGCACGAACGGTATGGCGGACCTGAAAAGCTGGCGGCATCTTTGAAGAGAGATGTTAAAAATGAATGTGGCCTGACCGCATCAATAGGGATAGCGCCCAACCGGTTCGTAGCCAAGATGGCGTCATCAGCAAACAAGCCGGATGGCGTGGTAATAATCCCACCGGATGAGGTAAAACAATTTTTATGGGTCCAGCCGGTAAGACATCTCTGGGGGGTGGGTCCGAAATCGGAGGAAGCTTTTAAGAAGATCGGAATAGAAACTATAGGTGATCTGGCGGAAGCTTCCGATCTCAAACTGAAAAAGATGTTTGGAATCGTAGGGCCGGCATTGAAGAAGATGGCAACTGGAGAAGGGGACGAAGATGTCCGTCCCAGCGATATCGAACATGAAGCTAAATCAATGGGGCATGAGCATACCTTCCACCGAGACACAAATAAACCGGATGAGGTTATAGGATTGTTATTGTATCTTTCTGATCGAGTTTCACGTCGGTTGAGGCTCTCCGGATGCGAGGGGAAAACGGTTACTTTAAAGATCAGAAAATCAAATTTCAAATTGATAACCAGAGCTGCTACCTTAAGTGTATATTTCAATACGGAGAAGACTATTTTCCAGACAGCTAAGAAGCTGTTATTGAAAAATAGGTTTCTCGATGAACCGATCAGGCTCTTAGGCGTGAGTGTGTCAAAACTCAGGAGCAAGAGAGATCTATATTTAGATGAATTACTATTAGATGATGATCATCGAAAAAAAAACGAGAAAATTGATCTGCTACTGGATAGCCTTCGAGACAGACATGGCGAGGAGTCTATATTTTTCGCTGGTTCGCGAGTTTTTCAAAACGAATATCCTTGACATAAATAGACCGCTTTTCTTTATTGCTCGTGGTAGACACGTGATTAAATTAAGGCGGGTGAAGCATGGGTAGCGAAGATGTGATGGAAAAGGCGAGTTCACTATTAGATCGTTGGCGATTTTCAGACAGGGCGAAAAGCTTAGAAAGCTCCATTATCAGGGAGATTCTCAAGGATTCATCACGGCCCGGGGTTATAAATTTCGCCGGTGGGCTTCCCGCCCCCGAACTTTTCCCCATCGATGAAATCAAATCCGTCTGCGAGCGTGTACTGTCCAAATACGGCCCCAGTTCGCTTCAGTATTCACTGACTACCGGAGTTCCGCTACTCAGAGAATATCTTGCACAAAGGGTCTCTGTCGGCGATATAGAATACTCTTCCGATTCCATCCAGATCACCTGCGGCGCCCAGCAGGGTCTTGATATTATCGGGCGGGTTTTCCTGGAACCGGGTTCCGTGGTTCTGACCGAGGAGCCAACCTATGTGGGAGCGATTCAGGCCTTTTCTTTCTACGATGCCAGATTCATCTCCGTAGCAACTGACGATGACGGTATGCTTCCCGATGATCTTGAGAATAAGATCATCAATCATAATCCGACCATGATATATCTGGTTCCCAATTTCCAGAATCCCTCCGGCATAACCATGTCGAAAGCTCGTCGGGAGGCGGTTATCGAGCTTGCGAAAAAACATGACGTGCCGATTATCGACGACAATCCTTACCGCGAATTACGTTATCAGGGTGAGCATGTACCATCGCTCAAGGCTATGGACAGAGAACATGTTATTCAACTCGGAACATTCTCGAAGATAATCTCGCCCGGGCTTCGGATAGGCTGGATTGTGGCCGAGCCCCAGATTATTTCTCTGTGCGAGAGAATGAAACAGGCCTGCGATCTCCATACCAATACATTTGCCCAGTATGTTGTTTATGAATTTGCTGCCAGCGGTGGTCTGGAAAGACATATAGATAGATTAATTGACTCCTACAAGGTTCGCCGCAACGTCATGATCGAATCTTTGAGGATTCATTTCGATGACGGAACCACGTGGACCGAGCCGGAGGGCGGTTTGTTTCTCTGGGTTAGATGCCCCGCGGGTATATCGGCCTCTGAACTGTTGCCGAAAGCCCTGGAGGCAGGAGTAGCCTATGTCCCGGGAAAATATTTCTACAGCCAGAAACCTGACGACACCACCATACGGCTCAATTTCTGTAACGCCACTGAAGATAAAATTGTCGAAGGGGTAAAGAGACTGGCGGGAGTCATCAAAACGGCTCGGTAGGCTCTATTCATCCATGGAAATTCCGTTCATAAAAATCCAGAATGCCGGGAATGACTACGTATATGTTGAAAAAAAATCGATTTCTCGTCTGAAGATAAGCATTCCATCGCTCGTTCGGCGCATATCCGATAGGAGCCGAGGAGTCGGCTCCGACGGCCTGATTATTATCGATGCGCGGGATACAAATACGGCCTTCATGCGGATTTACAATAGCGACGGTTCGGAGGCGGAGCTATGTGTCAATGGACTCCGTGGAGTTGCCTTATTCCTCAAGACGGTTTTAAAGAGTCGGGCGCGTAAATATACAGTCTCTACTCCCTGGAACGATTATGGTGTGGAAGTAGTTAATCCGTCAGGAGAGACCGCGGTTATTCAGGTATCTTTAGACGGGCCATTATTTGACGCCAGGTCGATCGGATTTTCAAAGGATGAGAGTATCTGTATGGGCGTCCCCGTATCCGTGGGGGAATACCAGAGGGATCTTTATTGTGTTGCCATGCCTAACCCTTTTGCGGTAATTTTTGTTGACAATTTCGATTTTGACTGGCAGAAAGAGGGTCAGGGCATAGAAAACAGCCCGATGTTTAATAACAGGATTAATGTCATGTTTACGAGAATCGACTCGCGCACAAGGATTACAGTCATGCCGTGGGAACGGGGCTCGGGAGCAACGTTAGCCTGCGGGTCGGGGGCTGCAGCAGCGGTGGCGATTTCCGGCTTACTCGGATATACCAGGGGGGTAATCTCTGCTAATATGCCCGGCGGAACACTCAAAACATCATGGAACATCGAGGAAAACGAAATCTGTCAGGAGGGGCCCAGCAGGATCGTTTTCACGGGATCATATAGAGTTTGAAAAAATATAAAAACCATATAGCCGAGAGAATTTCCAAGCTGGTTGAGGCTGGGAAGCAAGATATCGAATCATATATCGAGATGCCGCCGTCGGAGGAGATGGGGGATCTGGCGTTCCCGTGTTTTTCACTGGCGAGGACCTTGAAGAAATCGCCTGCGGTTATTGCCAGGGATCTCCAGTCCAGGCTGACCGGCGACGACCTGATCGAGCGAATTGAGGCCAAGGGGGCTTACCTCAATTTCTTCTTTGACAAAAACGCGCTCATGGAAGGTGTCATTTCTGAAATTTTGCGGGTAGATAAAGACTACGGCAGGAGCGACATCGGTTCGGGCAAGACAATCGTCATTGAATATTCATCACCGAATATTGCCAAGCCGTTTGGAATAGGCCATTTGAGATCTACAGTCATCGGTGCTGCGTTAAAGCGAATCTTCCGCCATCTCGGGCACAAAGCAGTCGGTATCAATCACCTCGGAGATTGGGGCACCCAATTCGGAAAGCTATTATACGCTTTCAAGCATTGGGGGAATGAGTCGGAACTGCAGAGGAAACCGATTGAGCATCTTTATGATCTCTATGTAAGAATCCACCAGCAGGAGGAAGACGATCCTGCGTTGCTTGAGTCAACCAGAGCTGAGTTTAGAAATCTCGAGGAGGGTGATCCGGAAAGCTTAGATTTATGGAAACGATTTTCCGATCTCAGCAAGAGGGAATTCAAAAAGATATACGATATGCTGGGAACTGAGTTTGATAGCGATCTAGGAGAATCCTTTTATATCGACAGAATACCTCAAACCGAGAAAATTCTAAAAGACGCCTCACTTCTTAAAGAAAGTCGCGACGCCACCATAGTCGATCTCGAAGAATACGGTATGCCTCCCATGCTGGTGAGGAAAAGCGATGACACGACGCTGTATGCCACACGGGATCTGGCCGCAGCCATTTACAGAAAACAAAAATACGATTTCCATGAGATGGTATATGTAGTTGGCGTGGCGCAGTCACTTTATTTTCAACAGTTATTCAAGGTCCTGGAGCTAATGGGATTCAGCTGGGCTGCAGATTGCCATCACGTCAGCTTTGGATGGGTTAAGCTGGGCGATGAGATGATGTCCACGCGCCGCGGCAATATTATTTTTCTGGATGACGTCATATCCAGAACGGTTGAGAAAACAAAGAAAATTATCGAAGAAAACAGCCCGGATTTGCCCGATCCCGATAAGGTGGCATTCGACGTCGGAGTTGGGGCGGTAATTTTTGCCGATCTCTCCTGCCGTCGGGATACCGATATCGCTTTTGACTGGGATAGAATGCTCGACTTCAAGGGGCACTCGGGTCCCTATCTGCAATATTCTCATGCCCGGATCTGCAGCGTTCTGAGAAAATACGGAAAGGAATTGCCGTCGGTCTGTGACGCCCGACTGTTGCAATTGCCTGAGGAGTACACCCTGGCTAAAATGCTGGCCGTATTTCCCGATATAATAGATAAGGCGGCAAAAGATTTCGAACCGTATCATATTTCATCTTTTTTACTTGAGCTATGCGGTATTTTTAACACATATTATCAGAAATATCGGTCCCCGGAGGACCGGATCCTTGGATCGGACAAGGATACTTCCAGATCGAGGCTGGCGTTAACCAGATGCATCAAAATAGTGGTTGGCTCGGGTCTGAAACTGCTCGGGCTTTCAGCACCGGAAATGATGTAAGATAAAGAACGTATCGATTCAATCGAAAGTTAAAGGATAAGAAATCGGATTATGGATAAGGTAATAAATCCTGTAAAGAGTCTCAAGGCTACCGTGAGACTCCCCGGCGATACTGCGATTTCCCACAGGGCGGCTCTTCTTGCATCCATATGCAGCGGCCCCGTGGAGATTAAGAATTATTCTACCGGGCTGGAATGCCGCACCACTCTGGATTGTCTGGCCCAGCTTGGCGTTGAAATGGAACATGGGGAGGCCACTCTGGTTATCCATGGCAAGGGGCTTGAAGGGATTCAGCAACCGGACGGCCCCATTAACGTCAAGAGCTCGGTTCCGACGGCGAGAATGCTCTGCGGGATTCTTGCGGCCACAGGTTTTGAATCGGAACTGGTTTGCGGCGAATCGATATGTAACCTGCCGATGCGTCGAGTGATCGAGCCGCTGGAGAAAATGGGCGCGGAGATTGAATCGGACAATCATAAAATGCCGCTGAAGATAAGAGGAGCCAAGCTTCAAGGCATTCACTACGCAATGCCGGTTTCATCATCGCAGGTCAAGGGAACACTTCTTATGGCTGGGCTACTGGCCGATGGCAAAACTGAGATAATCGAGCGCATTCCCAGCCGCGATCATTTTGAGCGGCTGCTGACATTTTTCGGTATCAAGTTGAAGAAAAGCAGGGTAGAGCCAAAACCATCCAATGAGGATCCGCTTATCAGGAGATTCAAGAAGGAAACGGGAGTCGTTTCACCCGATGTGAAGGGGGATATGATTACGATCATGGGAGGACAGGAGATTGCCCAGAGATCATTAGCTATCCCCGGCGACATTTCCTCGGCTGCTTATTACATAATTGCAGGGTTGCTGGTGAAGAATTCGGAGGTGAGAGTCGAGAATGTCAGCCTGAACGCCACCCGCATGGGATTTGTAGAGGTCCTGAAGAAGATGAGGGCTCCGATAACGGTCGAGCAGGTGGGGGAGATGGGTTTCGAGCCATACGGCACTATTGAAATCAAATCGGCGGAGATAAAGGGCAGGAGAATGGTCGGGGAGCTTATCCCGAGTATTATTGATGAACTTTCCGTCATGGCAATTGTGGCAGCAGCGGCTCAGGGGACTTCTGTGATTCGCGACGCGTACGAGTTGCGCAACCAGAAGATGGACAGGATCAAATCGATCGCCACCAATCTGAGAAAAATGGGGATTAAGGTCGGGGAACTCGACGATGGTATGGCAATTGATGGAGGCACCGGCCTGGAGGGGGCGGAAATCGAAAGCTTCGGCGATCACAGGATCGCCATGTCATTTGCTGTTGCCGGCCTTATTGCCAATGGACCCACGGTAATCAAGGATGCTGAATGTGTTGAGATAAGCTACCCGGGATTCTGGGATGATTTTGATCGTTTTGCAGGCGGGCAGATCAGTTAGATCACAGCCAGGGAAGCTGGATCATCAATAGAAGATTTACCCATTCAAGTAGCATAGGACTCAAACGTGGGTTGAGCGTATTCGGGCAGCTTTGTACCATAATTATACCCGTTTATATTTTGACGGCCTTACTCAAACTCACGCCTTTCTTTGAATACGTGGGTGGATTGTTTGAGCCATTTATGGGATTTTTCGGGCTGCCGGGCGAGTCTGCGGTAGCGATCATTACCGGAACATTCGTAAATCTTTATGCGGCGGCAGCCGTGGTGGCCGACCTCGAAATGACCGGCAGACAGCTGACAATCCTGGCGCTGATTCTGGGGGTGTCTCATTCCCAGATCATGGAGACGGCAATTATCGGTAAAATGAAGGCCAGGCCATATCTGGTGGCTCCGCTCCGGGTGATAGTTTCGCTATGCGCCGGATTTGTTTTAAATATTATGATGATGTAAGGTTATGGAATTCTTGCTGGATACAGGCCAGGGATTGTTTAGCCTTCTGGTAAAGGTTTTCTTCATAGTTGTTCCTTTGATGATGCTGCTTGAGATTTTTCGCGAATTTGAGCTGCTCGATAAAATAAACGATGCGGTCCGCCGTCCCGCCGGGAAGCTGGGATTCAAACGAGATTCAATTTATCCGCTGCTGGCAGGCATCATTTTCGGTATTTCGTATGGCGGCGGCGTATTAATAGGCGAATCCCGCGCCGGACGAATAAAAGGGAATCAGAATTTTCTGGTCGCGCTTTATCTTGGACTCTGTCATGCCGTGTTTGAAGATACATTGTTATTTGCATCTCTGGGAGCGAACGGATTGATCGTTTTGTTATTCCGGCTGCTCTTAGCGTCGGTAATCGTGTATGCGGTATCTTTTGCCAGAGGAGAAA
>CBDVBL010000079.1:0-7751 GCA_965372205.1 uncultured bacterium | reverse complement strand
GGATCGTGTCGGCTACCGCTGGGACGGTTTGGACGATAGCGGCACGGCCTGTTCAAACGGGATATATCTCTATCTCATCGAGACTCGAGGCTTTTCATTATCGGGAAAGATGGTTCTGGTGAAGTAGCAGATGGACAGAAGGCGTCTTACGGGAGGAGATTGGCGAACCTCAAGGCGCAAAAATCCGTTTATTATAACGGGTGCGGTTAATAGGGTAGAATGAGAATCGAACAATGGCGGCAAAAGAGGATACTAAAAAGAAAATCGCCCGGTATTATCTTTTTTTCGGGCCAAACAGCTTTAAGCTGAACGAAAGAGTCTCGTCTCTTATCAAAGCGGTTATTTTGTCCGGAGGCGAGGCATTCGACCTGGATAGGTTCGATGGCAGACGTTGCGATATTGCTGATCTGCTGAACAGCCTCTCGACGCCCCCTGCCTTGAGCCCCCTGAGGGTTGTGGTTTTGAACGAGGTTGACCGAATGCCTTCAAAGAGGCAAACAGTGTTATGCGAATTTCTTCCCAGGATTCCTGAATATTCCGTGCTGGCCATGACCGCCGCCAAAGCGGACAAGAGGTCTAAGTTATTCAAAAAACTTCTGGCTGAAAAAAAGGAGCACTCATTCAGATATGGAGAATTTTCAGAGGCCGAGGCTATGGGGCTGATTTCAAAGTTCGCTGCCGATAGGGATAAGATTATAGGATCCCGGATCGCGGATATGATGGTGGGACTTTTCGGAACCGATCCTTATCGGCTCGAAAACGAGGTAGAGAAACTGGCATTATCGGTGGGTGATAAAAAGGAGATTGAGAAAAAGGATCTGGCTTTCATATCGGGATTCACAAAAGTGGAAACGGTTTTCGACCTCCTCGAATTGACTTTCTGTGGAAAGATAAAGGAAGCTCTGGAGCTTTGCGGCAGGGCGCTGGCATCCGGAGTAAGTGAAATGCAAATCCTTTATATCTTTAAAAATCACTTAACGAGGCTGAATGCAGCTTATAACTGTAAGGAACTCAAAGACTTGATGTCAACCCACAGGATACCTTATCCGGTTGCCAGGCAAATTCAGGCGGAAGCCAGAAAGATGCAACCGGAGGCAATCCTGAACGGCTTAAGTTATGTGTTCAGGGCCGAGTATTCGCTGAAATCCGCCAGATTCCCATCCAGTTATATTATCGAACTTCTGGTTGAGTCCTTATATTTAACTGTAGCCGGGAATAAAGCATAAGGACGATTGTATAATTACCGAGGGAAAGGCCAGTGATGAAAAAAGGCGCCGGAGAACTTGAAGACCAGATCTTGATCGGGAAAGTTCTCGAAGGTGATAAGAGGGCATTCGAGAGACTGGTAGAAAAGTATAAGAAACGGATCTATTATCTCGCCTATAGAATGACTCGCGATCACGATAGCGCCGATGAGTTAGCGCAGGAGAGTTTCGTGAAGGCTTACCAGGCGATGTCGAGTTTTAAACCGGGCCATAGCTTTTACACCTGGATTTACAGGATCTGTGTCAACCTCTCCATTAACTTCATTAAACGGGAGAAACAGAATGTCTCGGTCGATTTTCTGCGCGAATCGGGAATCGCCATTGATCGTAGTAATGAGTTGAATCAACTTGAGCGTATGATAGCCTCGGAGCAGGCCGCCGTCGTTAAGGAAGCGCTGAATACGCTTCCCCCGGATCAAAAGGCGGTATTTATACTGAAGACCTATGACGATATGTCTTATGAACAGATGGCGGACGTTATGGATTGTTCCATGGGCACTGTGATGTCGCGTCTTTTCCGAGCGCGCCATAAGCTCAGGAAGGCTCTCGAGATGTCTGAGTCCGAAAAGGATATAAACGATGAAAGAATGTAGATACAGAAAGAGAATACAGATATATCTCGATGGCTGGATGGACGATAAGGAAGCAGGGCGCCTCGAAGATCATCTGAGACGATGTTCCGATTGCCAGACTGAGATGGTGGAGTTGGAAGAGGTCGCATCGGCGGCCCTGGAGATAGTGGATCTGGCGCCCGACCTTAATTACTGGATAAATTTCCCCGCACGGGTATTTAACCGTGTTCTTTCTCGAGACGTGAGCCCTTATGAGGGAAAGGGAAGATCAGCGAAAAGTCTTCGCCTGAAAATAGGGTCATATTCGGTGGCGATCACAGCGCTGGCAGCCGCTATTTTGCTAATATTCAATTATACAAACCGCTCGCCCGTTGTTCGCGATATCGGTGTTCGGGAGGGAGTCGAAAACCACGGCCCGATCGCCGCGGAGGACATCGCCGAGTCGATAGTATTCACCGAGGAGGGGTCGGAGGAGCCGCCTGTCGCTAAAGAATCGCAGGATATATTAGACGGACAGCGAAGCGCTCCAGTGGAAGAAGAGCCATTAGTGACAGCAGGGTTAAATCCGGTTGCAGGTAATGAGATCGATGAGGATGCATCTCAATCCTCGCCGGTCGTATCGGAGTTGCAGTCTGATTATGATTTCGGGGCTGTCTTCCGGAAGCCGGCCCTGCTTGAGCGGGCGCCGTTAAAGCTCGATGACGATTATAACTTTCTCGACAGGTTGATGGCCGCCTATCGCCGTAAGCCTGCCGCCGATTACCGCATCAGCCAAGCGGTAGTGGCCGAGGGGATTCTTTCGGGATACTCTTTTCGAGATATTAACGGTCTGGACAATGGCAATTACGGATCTCTCGATATGGGATTGATCCCAGGTTTGACAGGTAGCGGCTATTCAAGGGGATGGGGATATCTGAGTATCCCCGACGACACGTCAAACAGTGAAGAATTGCGAAAATACCTAATTGAGCTTGAGCTGATGCAGGCCAAATGATTCAGGCTGTTTTTCCAATTTTTAATTGATTAAGAATCCATAGATATATATATTAAAAGGTTGTCATATTTGGAAGGGTCCTGATCTTTCGTATGTGGATAATAATCGTCTTACTTTTAGCTCTGGTTGTCTACGGTTTCTGGGAGTTCCGCAGTCACCAATTTCATTTGAATCAAATTCCGGTGAGAATTCACATCAACGGGACGCGTGGGAAATCGTCGGTGGCTCGATTCATTGCGGCTGGGCTCCGTAGCGGCGGGAGAAAGGTGTTTGCCAAAACAACCGGAACTAAGGCGCGGATGCTTTTTGTTGATGGCAGTGAGGTTCCGGTGGTACGGGTGGGGAGGCCGAACATCATCGAGCAAACCAGGATCGTGGCCAGGGCCGCCGGACAGGAACCGGAATTTTTGGTGACCGAATGCATGGGGGTTCAACCACACTTGCAGGAATTGCTGGAAGAACAATTCATCAGATCCCATATAGGAGTAATAACGAATGTCCGGGCAGATCATCTCGATAACATGGGCCCGACGCTGAAAGAAGTGGCGCATTCCCTGTCAAATACGATACCGCGCAAGGGGCTGTTGTTTACGGCGGAAAGCAAATATCTGGATATAATCGCGGAACGGGCGAAATCAGTGGGGTCTAAGGTCGTTACGGTCAGCGGCGAGGAGGTCACAGATGAGGAGATGCGGGGATTTTCTTATCTGGCGCATAAGGAAAATGTTGCCGTCGCTCTATCGGTAGTCCAGCATCTTGGCATCGACAGGGAGAAGGCTCTAAAGAGTATGCACCATGCTGCGCCCGATCCGGGAGTTGTAAGACGTTACGAGATTGAGATTCATGACAAGATAATAGAATTTGTCAGCGCTTTTGCAGCCAATGACCCCGAAAGCTATCTTGCCATCTGGGATTTGTTGAAGATTCATCACCAACCGGGTAAGACTCTGATAGTGCTGGTGAATTCCAGGAGAGATCGTATCCAGAGAGCCGAGCAGCTCGGCGAATTTATTACATCACATCTGGATGCGGATTATTATGTAATTACCGGCGAATATACCCGGCCGCTGGTGAACAAAGCTATCGCCTGCGGGATGCCGCATAACAAAATCGAGGACCTTGGCGGCAGATCTCTGGAGGCGATTTTCAATAGTATCGTCAGCCTGGCATCGGAAAGAACCCTGGTATTCGGCATAGGCAATATGGTGGGATTCGGCGAGGAGATAGTGGATTATTTCACTGAAAGGGGACAGGAAATTGTCTGAGATATTGATGATGCAATCCGTCGGGCTCGGCCTGGTGGTCAGTCTGGTATTCTCGGAAACGCTCGGCCTTGCCGCGGGGGGTATGGTCGTCCCGGGATATATGGCTCTGATGATTCATGACCCGGGCAGGATCGCGGGTACCATTCTGGTAAGCCTGTTAACATATTATTTTATCAGGCTGCTTTCCAATTTCATGTTTATCTATGGTAGACGTCGGACAGTCGTCATCATAATGGTAGGTTTTCTTTTTGGCTGGCTTTCGAGAGAATTTCTTATGATCGGTCTCCCGGACGGCCAGACTCTGGAGTTCCAGGCAATTGGATATATCATTCCCGGTCTTATAGCCAACTGGATGGAGAGGCAGGGAGTCCTGCAGACCCTCACCACCATGATCGTGGCGGCGGTAGTCGTCAGGCTGCTTCTGATGATATTTATGGGGGGCAGGGTATTGATATGAAACCGCGCGTCCGTGACCCATCCAAGAAGCTGCTCATCGTCGTGGCTTTGTTCTCGGTACTGATATTTTATCTGGCCGAAGGCACAAAGCAGCAAAAACAGGCTCCCTACTGGGATCTCAAAAACCGGGCAGCCAATCTCGCTCAGAGAGCGCAGGATTTAATTCGCCAGAAGGTTGAGGATCTTGGTATTCCAATCGATTTTGAAAACGATCCCAACGGGACCGGACTGATAGGCGAACAATATACCCTGATTACCACAGACCGGGGCGAGTTGAGAAGCAAATTGATAGCCACCAATCCCAATTTCGCCGCCGCCATGGTTGGAATGTTCAAAAAAAGCAATCTCAAACGCGGGGATATGATTGCCGTAAGCCTCACCGGCTCTTTCCCCGGAGCCAATATCGCCTTCTATAGCGCCTGTGAAGTTATGGGCATCGAACCGGTTGTGATAACCTCTCTGGGAGCATCCAACTGGGGTGCCAATCATCCCGATTTTACCTGGCTTGATATGGAGCGGACTCTATACGAAGCGAATTTGATCTCCTTCCGTTCGGTTGCCTCATCGCTTGGCGGTGGTACCGACAATGGCCGGGGGCTTTCCATCCAGGGTCGCCAATTACTTCTGGACGCGATAAAGCGAAATGACATCGAATTGATTTTCAGCGGCAACCTGGAAAACATGCTGGAGGGAAGAGGTTCGCTAAAAAGCAATATTAACAAGCGAATGGAGATATATACCGAGAAGAGCAAGGGGCGTCGATATGCGGCGTATGTCAATATCGGCGGCGGGCTGGCATCGCTCGGCTCTTCACAGAATGGAAGACTCATACCATCCGGTGTAAATCTCGATCTCAATCGCAGAAATTTCCCCGCGCGGGGTGTAATTAACATGATGGCAGAAAGAGGAATCCCCGCTATTCATCTGCTGCGTCTGGGTGAAATCGCCGAAGAGTACGGTCTTCCGATAGATGTCGTCCCGGCGCCGATCGCCGGTGAGGGGCCCATATTCTATCGAGATGAGTATTCGCTGTCCAGTACGATAATTTATGCTGCAATTCTGATAGTATTCGTCGTGGCCGCCATCAGGATTGATATTAAATATTATGTAAAGAAACAAACCAAAATACTGTTTCCTCCGAGGAGGAACGATGATCCGGAGCTATGAGATGAAAAAGTACAGCATTTGTTTTCTGGCGATTTTGTTTTTTTTCAACGGTCAGCATTTGCTGGCGGAATCCAAAATTAAATATAAGGCCTTCAAGCCTTCGAGAGGGGGCGACAGCATATTTCTGAAATCTGATCTAAAACGCTATAGATATTATGTCCTGGAGGAAGGTAAGGCGATGTATCTTGACGTTACCGGCCCAACCAGGATCAAGCTCCGCAGCAGGGCAGATCTCGGACGTGTCGAATCAGGAGATTATGATCTGTATGTCTGGGAAGGTAAAAAGCTTATTGCCGGCCGAAAAGTGGGAACATCGAAATCAAAACTGAAAATTGACGGAACAGATACACATGCAGGGCTGGCAAGGGATATCTTTTTCAAGGTACCAAAAGGTAAACATACTTATAGCATTATGGCAAGATCCGAGAACCTGGACAATTTCTATCTCCGCTTCTATCAGCAAAAGAAGACAAAGAAAAAAGCAGCTTATATTCCGTATCGGCCGTATGATTATTCAACACAGACTAAACTCAAAACCCCAAAATCAGAAATCCCGTATTATCTGGTTGAGAAGGAAGGCGGAGTCAAGCTCAAGGTTATCGGCCCGACCAAAATAAACATCTATTGCCGCGCCAGTTTTGATCCCACAGTTGAGGATAAATCGAAATTCGCTCTTGGTGTATACGAAAAGGGAAAATCAGTCGAGAAGTTCACCGGAATTGCCAGGAAATCAGATAAACTCGCATTTGTGGATTTGCCTGATCTGGTGCCATCGACCTTGCATAAATTTTTTCTCGATGTTCCCTCCGGTGAGCATATCTATGAGTTTAAGAAAGTAAACTCGCCGGTGCCGAATCTGGCAGTGCGGTTTAAAATTCTGGAGAATACACTGGGCAAGAAGAAATGACCGGACTGGACTATCTGAAAAAGATCAACTCTATACCATTTCTGGCGCTTTTTCTGATGTTGTTCCTCTGGTCGCCTGCAGATGCCCAGGTGAAAGAAAAGTCCGTTAAACCCCGAAAACCGCAGATTTTCTTTTTGGATGTCCGGCTGGAACTGACGTATGACGATAACATAATCAATTATTCCGATGCGGATCTGGATCTTTACGGAGACGACGCCAGACCCGATAAGTTCGCCATAGAGTCAGAAGACGATTGGATCATAACGAGCCGACTTAAAATGCGGCTAAAGGGAAAATTCATCTCCGGACGAACGGCGTGGATCGATCTTAATTTCAATAATTACTTCTACAGCAGAAATGAGGTTCGTCGTTACCAGAAATATGGTTTATCCGTCAGACAGTATTTCAGGCGCGGAGGGTATACCGAAATTGAGTATTCTTTCATCCCGGATTATTATTATCGCAATCAGTTTTATGAAGGTTCATACATCGAATCCAGCTTTTCCAAGCATTTCCTGAAAGCTGAAGTGGGGCTTGATCTGCTGCCATCGCTTAAAGGCGATATCTCCTATCGGTTCCAGAGCAAGAGTTTCAACGAGGAGGTGCGGGAGCGCGATCTGACGATCAACGGTGTGCGGCTCGATGGAATCTGGAGGGCATCAAAAAAGTTTAAATTCTGGGCTTATTACGGTCTTGAAAGGGCCATTGCCAAGGGCGCGGATGATCCTGATCCTGATATCAGGGACGTCTCCTACGACGCCTGGGGATTAACGCTGGGGAGCCGGCATTATAGCCCGTATCTGCGCAAACTGAAACCACAGCTTGTGGTCTCTTTACAATATCGAAAGATCAAATTTCAGACGGAAAAGTACGGGGATATGTATAGATTCGGCCGCCAGGATAGCAATTACGAATTCAGAATCGGAACAGCATGGCAGCTTCCCTTTACGATCGGACTGGATATCGATTATAAGCTACAGGCGAAACGGTCAGATCTTTTTTACCCAGCAGCGGAAAGCTTACTGGAATACGATTCCAACTCCATATCATTCGAATTGAAAAGAAGATTCTAAAAGTCGCTTGACCGATAGAATTAAAGCCGGTATAATCTTTCGGGGTGAGTTT
>CBDVBL010000078.1:0-7805 GCA_965372205.1 uncultured bacterium | reverse complement strand
AAGGTGGGCGTTAAAAAGGGGAGTCGTTAAGACTCCCCCATAACGGTTCTAAAAAGAATGTTATTTCAGGAGTGTCATCTTACTGAATTCGCTGTAAGAACCTGCCTCCAGCCTGTAGAAGTACATCCCGGAGCCTACGTTGTCGGCATTCCAGACAACTGACTTAGCTCCGGCCTCCATGTACCTCTTTACCGGTACGGCAACAACTTGACCCATAACGTTGAATATCATCAACCTTACGTGGCTCCCTTCAGGAAGGTCAAATGCTATGGTCGTTTGAGCGTTGAATGGGTTAGGGTAGTTCTGGGAAAGGGAAAATGTCAGCGGTAAGCCCTCAGGATCGAATTTGTATCTGATGGGCGATACCGGAATAATACCGGCACCTACCGTCTGGCCGTTGTTGATCAAGTCACAGATCGTCTTTGCCAGCTCGTCGTTGTCAGGATTACCGTCATTGAGCAAGACCGAGGCCAAAGTTACCGCCTCCGCGGCCACTCGTCCGTCATCCGAGACAATAGTTTCATTGCCTATCCTCCCGGAGGCGAAATTCAGAAGCAAGGCAAACAATTGCTGTTTGGCCCGCTCCTCCATTAGACGCCCGCCTTTTACCGTAAGGACATTTTTGGCATCCTCGAAACTGTAGGTCTCCAATCCGAAATACACTCCGAGGATGTCGAAATGTACATGAACGAGGTCAAGATAGTCCTCAAGATCAACTGAACTTTCCTGGGCATTGCCTCTACCTGACAAATAAACGTCAAATTGGTGTTTCCAGTAGCCGATAGTCCGGCAATCGTTGGTGGTTATTGAGGGTATCAATACGAAATTAACCTCGGTACAGGGGTAACCGGCTACATCAATCCCGGTTTGCGTTTCGGCTGGTGAAACAGTGTAACCAAGTGGGGTAACAATCATCACGGAATATGTGCCGACCATGAGACTGTCGAAATTAAAACTTCCATCTGCGCCGGTGATCTTAGGTTCACCGACCTGGTTGTTATCAGAGCCTATGACTTTGACCGTCACATTTTCAACCGGATCTCCGGTGTTGAGGGTAACATCGCCGCAAATTGCACCAACTGTTATTTCCTCGATCACAATTATGGCTTCATTGTTAACCTCGTTATATTCTTCAAGTTCTCCATCAGGATCAACCCTAACGTATATTTCACGGGGCAAAAGATCGCCAACGGTATATTCTACCTCGACTGGGACTGCATCACCGGCCACCATGGATGGAATAACCTGGTCATCACCGATCTGTTGAACAATAACGTCGGGATTACCGTCATAGAATCTCACCAGGACATTTGAAACCGGATCTGATTCTCCATCGCAGTGAATAACAGCTGAAATGTTTATGACTTCGCCAGGTTGAGGCCAGGGCTCAGAAAATGAAAGATCTGAAGCTGTAAGACCAACATCGATATCAGAGGTCCAGATGGTCACATATGCTTGCGAGGTGTCTGAGGTGGCGCCATATGCATCAGTGACTATAAGGCCCACATAACCTGAATAGATGGTATTCCAGCTATACTGACACAATGGATCAGTGAAGTCTCCGAAGATACCATCGCCATTTATATCCCAGGAGTAGCTTGCTATATAATCTCCTAGGTCAGGATCATAAGAGCCAGTACCGTCGAAGGTTAGTATCTCGCCTACCTGAGCGGCATAAGGACCTCCCGGATCAGATATTGGCGAATGGTTATCAAAGCTAACAATTACAGTATGTTCGGCGATATCGGTCATAACCGATTCACTGTTGTCCGCTACCCTTAATGTAACAACAATGGTATCAGCCAAGTCGCCTATAGGTAAACTGTAACCTGGGTTAGCTGCTTCCGAACCTATTGCATCTGGATTGTTCCAGTCGACTCCATCGGATTTGTCAAAATCCCACAACCATCCCACGATCATCTTGTTTGGATCCATATGATAGGAATCGCTGCCGTCCATGTTAAAAGGCGTATCCGGCGGGACAGATTCAGGAGCATCGATCACCGCCACCGGTGGCATTTCGTGTACTGCAGGAGTAAGAATCAGGATAGCCCACGTAGAACTCAAGACTCTTCCCCATTGGCTAGGCCAACCTCCGTCACTCTGCTGAATAGCCATAATATTGGTTGAATAGTTTGTGTACCAGTCGATGCCATCTATCGAGACAATCTCAGAGAGATTACCGAGGTTATCTACAGCAATTCTGCAGCCCTTGGCGACAGCATACAGGTTGTAGCGATTATTTACGTTCTGGGAATGACTCCAGTCCCGGGCCAGATAGCTAATCGTTCTTGTGACTCTGGGATCGTCGTTGGGGACATCGGCATAAGAGAGTTCACTCAAGCCTGCACCGGTCACGCCAATTGGGCTATAGGGCCACCAAGATGGTGGTTGATACCAGAAAGCACCGTCGTGAAATCCTCCAGAGATTTGGCTCGCAGATAGCCATAGTAACAACTCGCTTTTAACAAAGGATGGAGCGGCAATTCCCCAGTTGGTTTCAGCTGCCTCCAGGCCAATAGCTGGCCATTGAGCTACAGAGTTGTCACTATTAGAATAATTAGGTGTGTATCTCCATCCACCCCTCTGTATTCCTCGGTTTGGCTCAACCTGTGCCCAGGCACACCAGTCAACCATATCGATCACGATGTCTCTGTAAGTTCTGCCGTTAACATTGGCAGGGCCTGTGGTAGCGACCAAATCAGGCGCCGGGCTTCCAAGCGGTCCGCTGGCTACGATGGCCATCATTGCCATACCTGTTTCATAGCCGCTTCGACTGGAATTTACCCCGATTCCGATACCATTATGATCTGTATTGCCTGGTGCATCATCCTCTGGGTCGCCTGCTCCTTGCACGGGAACGGAGGTTGAATAGAACCTTGTAAAAAGATAGTCTAAGCCTGCCTGAACATACTCGGCGTAAATGTCTTCATTGGTGTCGTTTATCGGAAGATGCGCATTAACCTCAAAGGCCAATAAGGCCATAGCCGTAGGGGCAGCATAGAATGATGAATAACTAGCCCAGCGGCCGTTTGATTGCTGTTGCAGATAAAGCCAGCGTAACCCGTCCTCTATGGCTGCATTCACCTCCACATTGAAGTCTATAGGTACGACCTCTATTTCCACTGCATCCTGATCAGAAAGTGAATTAGCGTCCGTAACAGTAAGAACCGCCTGCTTTGGTCCCATCGTTGAATATGTATGTGTTACAGCAATGTACTTGGGATTGGTAACACTACCGCTAACCGAAGGCGTACCATCACCGAAAACCCATTCATAGGTGTATGGCGGGGTTCCATCGTGTACGTTCCCCCATATGGTAAGCACTCGCCCGGGCCACGTGTAGGGATACACGTGGCCAGACATGTTCCCTGGCATCACATTTACCCGAGGCGGTTGAGCGCTGACAGAGGATACCATTAAAATGAAAATGGCAGCCATAGCCAAACCTATTACCATTCTGCTTTTCATTTTGACCTCCATACATAAGAAAAGAAATACTGGTTTTTTTCCGCCAATTGACACAACTTCTTTCCCCAATCATCACCTCCGTAATTAAAGATTAATATCTATGTCCTAAAAGAATATTTTCATTAGCCTCCTTTCCCTGGTATGCTGGTTGGTTTCTAAATGATACGATATAGAGTGATGGGGTTTTATCGGATCTCCACGGCATATACTACCTGTTTCTTCAGTCGAAAAGCTTTCCACTGATGGTCTAATTCCACGATTCAGCAAGTTCGTCTTCTCTTTGGCATAAGCTGTGTTGGAATCGCCCTTCCGGTCCTTCAAAACCGATAGATACTAATACATCACGCAACGCGATAAAGCGTCGCAACAAAAATTATTTAGTGAGTACTACTTGGCGGTTAGGTCGCCAATAACAGTTGCAGCCCAAAGGCGCACAATCCCGGGGGGGGGATTACGTATCTATATTGGAAATTTGAGAAGCCATGTCAAGGGAAAAATGGATTATTTCATACATAATAGTAACTATAATCATGTTTGTTTCATTGTGACCCGCCCCCATAAATCGGTCAAGGGAATTCATTGTCGACACACTCCCCGAGCCGCCTTTTCATATTGTCTTATTGTTGACGGGGAGGGGAAATGCTCCTAACCCCCATAGCCCAGACGGCTCTGAAGCCGACGAATCTTTCCCTATTCCGAAACCGACCTCTTAGCTATCTTCATCTTTGACTTAAACGACGGGACGGCAGGCAGTCTCTCCTCGTCTCGAGGGAACAATCTAAGCGACCCCGGACAATCCTCGCAGCCGGATGCCTGACCGGTTCCTCTATAAGCGGCAATCTCGGTGACGACATCTCCAAGCTCCAATGCCACACAATTACCGTTGGGATCGGCCGTGGGAGTGAAATCGTCACTATGCGGTGGGCACGAACATGTGTATTCAGGATCTGCCATTCCTCTATACATACCGATCATGGCGATGACATCGCCAAGCTCAAGCGGGGTCCCATTGTGGTTTACGTCGCCGGGGATGTATTCGCATTCGTCTGAACTCAGAACCCCCCTGTCATAGACGGAAATTTCCGAGGAATCTTTGGTGCAGGGAAATCCTGCCGACTCGCTCAAAAATGTTGCCCAGTTTCCTAAATAATTATTGTAATCACTTCCGGGTAGATCAGGGTCCGTATCGTCGGGATAACGCGCAATGGGTGTCAATATAAATTTCGCTGTATACCATGAGGCCGCAACAGGATCGGTGGAGGCTGAAAGCATCTCTGTATTCTCCACCCAGTCAGGGTTGATTGGCCCGTCTGTCGTGGTCCATGCGGCGTCCACTATGGTTAGCTGCGGAAAAGTCACAGCCATTACGCGGGCGACGAGAGCATAGACCCCGAAGAAATAGGTGTAATGCATAGCATATGAGCCGCCATAACGCGCATCTGCGTATGCAGTTGTGAGCACTCCTATCCAGTTCTTGACCGCTATGGTTGCCCCAGCCATAGAGTGCGCCTTTAATACCGGAAAGTCGATTATGCAAAGACGAGAAGAATCATACACCGCTGAAACGGAATCCCAGATTCCGTAGCGCAGCGAAATCCAATAATTGTCCGAAGGCGAACGGAACTTGGGGTAGGATATCTTCGTAGCCGCTTCATAGACATATCCGTCATCGTAATCTCCGTCGGAATATTCATAGGCCACGTCATCCCAGATGACTCTCCAATCCCTGCAATATACTGGATAGCCCTTAGCATAAAATGTGTTTACGACATCGAGAATAGATTGCTCAGGATCTTCGGAGTTGTTATCGTTTTCATTGATTCCGGTGCCTATCTGCTGCGTATTATCGCAGACGATAATCTCTCCGGAGAATTCATCAGGATGTTGAAGAACCTGCCAGATCAATCCTTTTATCCGGTCGGTGCTGGTGGTGTTTCTACCGTTCCATTGAAAATTCCCTTTGATGATCACGATTTCGTCCGAATCGATAATCCCATCAGGGTGCAAAGAGGTTTCGTGTAAAAAAACGCCTCTAGCTCCCAACATGGCCAATAACGTGTCTATTGCCGGGTCAGGAAGATACTCATCGGGAACAGAAGCGTCGCCTGGGGCTAGTGAACCAGCTGTCGGCGGGATTGAGTCCATTACGAAGACAGTCGATACCGGATCATCGACTTCCCATACCGGCAGTGACGCTATATCGTTTACCCCAGAAGTAGAGAGTTCGGGCGATGCCCAAACGAACCAGATAATGCCCGATATCAAGATCGGCACGGTCGAGAGCTTCGCGAGTTTTCGTAAGAAGAAATGCCCGCCGGAAAACGCAATTACTGCCAGAACCCAGTTGGCAGCGAAGGGCATTGCCGCCTGCTGGCAAGGATAGGTTAACCTCTTCGGATTTGCTCCGCTCCTGACCAACACCCAGAGAAATGCAATAAAACCAACTAACCAGCACCATAGGTGTTGACATTTGAGAAATTTCTTGAGTAAATGCATCGCTCTCCTCCGAACAGTTATTCGAGGATTGCTAAAAGATGGTTGGTTTTACCTTAACAACACCATCTTCCTCGTCTCATCATACTCCCCCGCCTGAATCTTATAGAAATACATGCCCGAGGAAGTATTCTTAGCATCCCAGGTGACCTGATGATGACCTGCCTGTTGTTCTGTCTGAATCAGTGTTTCAACCCTACGGCCAAGGAGGTCGTAGATTTCGATGTTAACATCGGAGGCTTCAGGCAGATTGTATTGGATAACGGTAAAGGCGTTAAACGGATTAGGGTAGTTCTGGGATAAGAGAAATTGCATCGGTATTTCAGGGATCTGCTCTTCGTCAACATCAGTAGGAATTCCCTCCCCGCCATAGGCGCCCATATCACTTCTTAATTCTTCCAAGCCCCAATCGCAACCATGCATACTATCGAAAATCGCAGGATCACCGGCATCAATGCAAGGTGAGTTATATACATCTCCGCAGGAGTCTGCCATCAAATGAAAATCGCCGTTTTCGGGATCACGGAACAGGGGGTCGATATCGATATTTCCCTCGCCAGCCCAGCCGCCCTGGATGTCGCAGTAGGTAAAATAAGGTGATGATGAATCATCGAAATCAATCTCAGGACTATATGATGCGCTGTCAGCCCAGAATATGGTATTGGTTATTAAAGGATTGGAAACCAACTCGCAATAAATCCCACCACCGGAAAAATAAGCTATATTTCTGGTAAAGCAATTATTCATAATAATTGGGTTGCTCTCATAGCAAAGAATGCCGCCGCCCCTCAATATGGCTGAGTTTCCTGTTATGCTATTGCCCATAATCGTGGGATTGGAACGGCTGCAGGAAATCCCGCCGCCGTAATGGGCAGCTGAATTTCCGCTGATGGTATTGTAGTTGATCGTGGGATTGGAATTGCCTGAGCAATGAATCGCACCACCCCGCCCGTTGGCTGAGTTTTCATTTATCAAGTTGTTGAATATCGTGGGATTAGAATTGTCGCAGTTTATTCCACCTCCATAACCAATTGCGTAAGGATCAAATTCGCTATTACCCATAACGGAATTTCCAGAAATAATGTTGTTACTTATGACAGGGTTGGATTCCAAGCAGTAGATCCCGCCGCCAACAGCAGAACCCCATTCTACATCCGCCGAATTATGACTAATTATATTGTTGGTAATGATGGGACTGGACTCCCAGCAGAAGATCCCGCCGCCTCGAATAGAACCCGATTCTACATCCGCTGAATTATGGCTAATTATATTGTTGGTAATGGTGGGATTGGAATAGCTGCAGTAAATCCCGCCACCAGATCCGAAACTCCATCCATCTTGATCCAATATATTCTGGCCAATTATATTGTTGGTAATGGTGGGACTGGAATAGCCGCAATAGATCCCCCCTCCCGAAGCTGAATATCCATTCTGAATAGTAAATCCAATAATTAGAGCGGTGCTATCCTCTCCATTTTCAAAAGTCACCACCGAGCCTGAGGAATCCCCATCAATTATAGTCTGTGAGATATAACTTGTATCTGCCGTGGTTAAAAACAGCGACCCCAGCACGATGTTATGCCCGTTGAAATTAACGTTTTCAACATAGGTCCCCGGCTGCACCAGCACGGTGTCGCCGTCGGTGGAGGCGTTGATACCCTGCTGGATGGTGGGGTAGTCGTCGGGGATGTTTATGATGGTAGCGGAAGCAGATGCAAAAGCAACGGCAACAAAAATCGCCGATGAAATCAACATTCTATGCATCTTGCGCTCCATTAGTAGCTACAGGCCTCCGTCATGCCACAACTATCGCGCTTATTTAAACTCTTAAGAGCAAGATA
>CBDVBL010000077.1:0-7823 GCA_965372205.1 uncultured bacterium | reverse complement strand
AGCAATCTTTATAATTTGCCATTTTTTGCTATCTCCATCATCGGCCTCCACCCGGCAGAAGTAGACGCCGGAGGCAACTCCCGAACAATCCCAGACATACTCATTGTCCGTGTGCGCATTGCCGATCATCTGAA
Organism: uncultured bacterium; assembly: GCA_965372205.1. Taxonomy (GTDB): domain Bacteria; phylum Zixibacteria; class MSB-5A5; order UBA10806; family UBA10806; genus CBDVBL01. Next base: position 7,689 of record CBDVBL010000077.1, on the reverse strand, counting down.
CAGATTCTATATTTTCGCCCATGAAATCATACATGTCTATTTTGACAAGTGATTCATTTTTCAGATAATATCTTATGATCGTTGAGTTTGACGCCGGATTCGGATAATTATATACCGAGTTTTTCGGTAACTGCTCATCGCCGGCTATTAACTGCTTCTCATGCAATGGCGACAAGTAATTGCTATTAGACTGGTCGCCGCCGTCCATACCCCAGGGAACATTGACAGAATTATAAATGTACGAAATATCCCAGGCGCTGATCATGCCTGATTTCTCGACGGACAGAAGATCCAGATCTCCATCGTTATCGATATCTGCAATGGCGCAGGATCTCTCAATTTCGAACGAACTGGGCAGAGGAAATCCGGCAATCCTGTCGGCCCGGTGGTCATAGGCATGAATTGCACCGACCGGTAACCCGACTATAATATCGGGCGAACCGTTGTCATCGACATCGGCCAGAACCGGCTGCGCTGCGATGACTCCCGTCAGGTCATACCGGCCTAGATCGATCGGAAAATCCGACAATAGAGCGCCATTATAAGCAAACGAATATATTTTCGAATCGCCCGCCACGATGATTTCAGAATAACCATCGGCGTTAATATCTCCGAGCGCGGGACGTCCCAGCGATTGACCGATCTCGGCAAACGTCTCTATGGATCCATCCTCCTCGACAAGCATAATCCGGCTGGAACAAACTGCTATGATTTCGGGCCGGCCGCCGTCCCTGTCGATATCCCCGGAAGCGATAAAACATGTATCGGCCGTCCCCACCTGTGTGGAGAAATCGAGCCTGAATTCCAATGCTCCCGCGTCCGAAATGAGCCTGGAAATCATGGCCTGGTTATCCAGGATGTAGGCGACGTCAATAATGTTATATCCTTCCACAGTATAGGCTGCCGATGAGAGTATCGATTCTCCGAAATCAAAAAGAACACTATCGGCTGCGAATTCGGAGATCGCGTGCACAGTTCCAGTGCCGTCAAACACAATCAATTCCATACCCGAAAAGGAATCGAAACCAACTGCGATCAGGGATGTAAGAGCCTGATCTGAAATCTGTACCGGAAAACCGGGCAACGCGTCAGCCCTGCCATTCAGGTCATCATCCGAAGACCCGAATGCATACAGTCGTCCCGATGCAGTTGCCAATGCAATTTCAAATGTGCCATCACCATCAAAATCAACCGGAACCGGCCTGTCGGAAATTGTGGTATCGCAAGCAGCAGCAATGCCCCACGGATATGTTTGTATGCTGCCGTCAAAACCATAAAAGCGAACAGAATCCGAATTTGCGATAAACTTCTCGCCATTTTGTCTGTATATCAAAAGCGTCGAGTCCGCCGCGACCAGTATTTCATAAGCATCGTCTCCATCGATATCGACGAGAACCGGATCTGAATTCTGCTGTGGAAAGCTCATCTGGGGCCATCCCGGCAATAACCATTCGATATCTACATCCAATGTCATTACCGTATCGGAGTGAGATATATCCGTGATATGAATGTGCGTGTCGGCGCCCAGGTTGGACCTGGACGGTGGATTCGAGAAAGGTGTCAACGACGTGTTATTCCCGACTTTAAAGAAATCGGAGTCGGCTCCGTATCCCCTGTAATAATTCCCCCCGAAATCTATGACGCCATTAGCTTCCACAAGTGTTATGAATCTGCGATCTTTATCCCATTGTAATGAGTTTGTCTGATAGTTATTGAAACCTGGAAAATTGCTCTGGTAGGCAACATATTCGTCAACGTGCCATATCAAAACCCCGTCACCGGGAAGCAGCCGGTCATATTCAGCGTCGGAGACCAAAACCGTATCGTTACCCTCAAAATATGCATATCCCGGACCGAGTATAACACCTGTCAGGGAATCGCCTATCAGCACGTTATCGAAAGGATAACCCGGTTCGAGCGTATCGACATCCGGCTGGCGGTTTTCAAGCAGGAGGTATTCGAAATCGGTCATCGGTACTTTTATTATCTCGGTGGAGTCATCGGAAAGAGCGGCCGCAGTCAAGGTTATATCGATCCCGCTTGTAATCTCCCGCGGGATATCGAATCCCAGGAACGCTCTCGACCACGCTGACGCATAAACGGGCAGCGTCCCGCCGACAGTAGATCTAATGTCGGGAAATTGAACTCCCACCGACATCCCATTATTATCCATCAGGGCAAAATCGCCCACCTGAGTAAAAAAAGTCTGGGTGTTATATAGATCGACCAGCCCGAGCTGGTGTCCAAATTCATGGGCCAACACCGCATTTATAGCGGTGACGCGATTGTCCTGAGAGGCCATTTCCGGTACTATCAGACCTTCCCGTATCCCTACCGCCCCGCCGTCCACATAAATCGGGTCGGATAAGATAAGAAATCCTGTAAAAAGATCATGCGGCGTGTTATTAATAAACGGAATATTATTTTGCTGATCCGATCCGGCATGAAATAAAATTATCGACTGATACTGAGAAAAATCTATCTGGGGAGCAACGGAATCGGCCATCGTTACGGCATCGATAAAGAAATAGCCGAGCTTTTCGGCTATTTCATCTAAGGTAGCCGCCGAACCATAATAAGACATCGGTTGCTCCAGACGATAAGCGAGGCTCTCTTCGCGAGGATAAACATCCCAGGTCAAATCAAGCTTCCTATCGGATATGAAATACCAGTATCGCCTCAGGGCTTCCATATGGGAATCGAAATACGAAGTTGTATGTGGAGCAGGGTCGATATAATGCTCCTCCTCCGCGAGAAATTGCTCATAGCTACGAAGATCGAATATCCCCTCGCCGGTTGTGTTGGGATCATCCGGCGTCTCCCTCTGAAATTCCACCTTCAATGCCAGAACGTTGAGAGTGTCAACCATCACCGAGGCCCCCAGGGGAACTCCTCTTTTGGCGGTGGGTAATGCGAAGGGCGCTCGGCGATCGAGTCCCAGCAGGTTTTGGCTTGATACGCCGGATATAAATCTATGCCTGCCGGAGAAATTCTCCTTATTGACATCGGCTAAAGGAACCCGTTCGATAGGGCGAAAGATGGTTTTCGACCATAACGATCCGCTGAAAAGAAGTATCGCAATGATCGGATAAATGAAACAGCGGTAATACAGCACTTATACTTCCTTAGAACCCCGCATTCATTGAAAATCTCATCGTGTTTCCAAGACGATTGAAGTCCGGGTTCGATGACGGTATATAGGAAAAATCGAATCTGTAGTTGGAGTACTGAAGCGAAGCCCCCAGCGTGAAATATTTCTGCACGCCGACTTCATCGTAAACGTATCCTGTTCTCAATGCAACATAATTCGAGTACCAGTATTCGAGTCCAATATGAGGTATGACTTCCTTAATCTCGGTTTCAATTGAGTGATTGAGGTCAACCAGAAGCTTATCCGCTTCTCCGAGTATTGATAGCCGGTTGAAAGGCGAATCCACTATTTTATAGTTGAATCCCACCGCCAGCTTCCTGGGAAGAGGATCAGCCTGGTCGGCATCGATATATGCGATATCGGGACCGATATTGGTAACGGTTGCGGCCAGGGTCAGCCTGCGCGACATATCGTAGAGAATACCCCCGTCGACGGCCAGCGAATATCCGGTCCCCGCACCACGTTCGTAACCTGCGCCGACGTCGGCCAGATGAGAATTGATATACCGCAGGGAGACTCCGCCAGCGAGATTGCTCATCAGTTTCGTGCCGTATGATAAGGTGAATGCTATATCATAGGAGGAAAATGTTCCCCGCTCTTCCCCGTATTCATCGGTCCTCATCTGCTCGCCGTACGATAGGAATGTTATGCCGAGGCCAAATGTCCCCCATTCTTTCGACGGATAAACAAATGAAAAGTAATCATAGTATAAATCATCAGCCAGTTGAACGAGGTAGTTTGAGTGCATAAACGTCAGATGTTTGTTGGCTCCGGCATAAACTGCTACCTTATCGGGAGCAGCAAGCCAGAGCTCTCCGCTTCGCTCCTGGATCTCAGAGACTTTCGATTCAGCCAGATGGATGTTCTGTAATCTGCTCCACTTCCCATTATTGTATTCCACCACCCCATAGGCAGTGGCGATAAGAGCCTTATCGGCCGAAACCGGACGCACGGCTGAGATCTCCGAGCCGAGAGAATTGGCGTAAACCAGTATCTTCGTTCCCCGGTCAAGATAGAACGTCTCCAGATCATTGAAATCCTTGATAACCCGGGTGAGCTTTTCGATTTTGCCCGGATCACGATCGGGTATAAATTGGGCGGCGATATCCTCCAGCGCCATTCCATCGGAGGGAACCTCGAAGATCCTATATCCAAACTGCTGAAATCTATTGCCGTCGTAAAGTACTATTCCATGAGTGGTCCCCACCCATAGATTGCCTCGAGGGTCAATTCCGAGCCGGGTAATTTCACCTTTGTAGCCAAGATTATATGGAAATTTCACCAACTGGCCTGCCTCCACACTGTCGAGATCCCCGGCATTCGCCCGGGCTACTTCTGCCAGCAATCTATCAGACCAGACGTCGCCAAAATCACCATAGAATTCCTGCATCGTTAAAGGAATGTTCTCCCCGATTGAGATTTCTTCGTTCTTGGCGTCAAGCCACCCGGCGCCGTTATAATGATAAAGCACATTCTCCGACACGGCCCAGGCGTCCTTTTCGCTTCTAGCGGCAATAGCAGTTATATAGCCCCTGGGAGCATCAGTATCATCTGCAAAAGTTTCGACATTACGGCCGGTAAATCTGAACAAGCCCCTATCCGTGCCGATAAACATCAACCGTCTACCGACTTTTTCAACGACTGTAATATGATTCGAAGGCAACGAATCCTTTTCAACCGTAAATGAGGTCCATCTCAGCTTGTCAGGATCGAGCTGGAAAAGCCCTCCCGAGGTCCCGACATATATAGATTTGTCGTCCGAGCCCAGGCAGGTGATGTTATCGGGCAAAGTCAAATCGAAAGGTATCCAGACGCTCCGATCGCCTTTGGCCGCTACGGCTCTGCCGAATCCAAAGGCTATCTTATCCAGATTTTCCCGTATATTGAGCGATTCCGCCTGCAACTGGTCGACATCATCCCGAATCTCGTTGAAACCATCCATGTCGATTCTTAAGCGTTGCCAGGCATTGTGGAGCTTCTCAAAACCGTAGTCAATCTCTTCTTTGTAGAGATAATCCGAAGGTACCACGAGCATTAGCCGGCTACGGAGAGAATCTATAGTTTCCGGGGCGAGTTCGTTGTTGGACCTGGCCATCTTATCGGAATAAACCTCGGCCTCGCTCTCTGAAAGACCGGTGAAGCGCTCAATTAGCGATTGCAGTGAACCGCCTGCCCTCAATGTCCTCTCGGTCCCGAATATCCATTTCTCACCTTCCCATTTGGCAAGCCGATTGTTGACCAGCGCCCAAATGTCGTATTGGCGATAATTAGTCTCCGGAAGATTGTTCTTCACCAGGACCAACCCGTTGATCGTATCCTGAGATACTGCCTCTAAATCCAACCAGGTTCCGCTCAAAGGATATCGCCCGAGGCCGGCAGGATTCCAGTGTACGGCCGTAGCATCATCAGATATTGCAACGAACGTTTCACCCATTCCGCCGGCGCGGGCTCCCGGCGCTATCAGCAGAAACTGCACGGCGGTCTGCGACACCTGGGCTGCCGCGGATACCGACAGAGCAATTGTTATCAGCATGACGAGCTTATATCTTTTCATTTTGCCCTCCATAATCGATCTTTTTTCATTTTTTCTGCTCAATAATATTATCGGCTTTCCAATATTTGCATCTTAACGTAAGATCGCGAGTTTCACCGCCTCTGAGACGCTGACCTTTTTCCCATCGGCATTACGGCCGTCAGCCGAGACCTGATACAGATATATTCCATTTGCCAGCGGATCGCCATCAGCATCCCGGAGATTCCAGGCGATTTGATGACAGCCCATCCGCGCCCCCTCGTCCGGCCACGAAACACTCATGGTCTTTATTTTTCTGCCGGATTCTGTGAATATCTTTATGATGACCCTATCGACATCGTTGTTCAAACAGTATTGAAACGATGTGTTCTGGCCGCTTTCCCTGACAGGATTGGGATAGTTCATAACTTCGGTTATCTGGAGATCCTCGGTTGAAACAACCTCGATTCTTTTTACGATCAGGGTGGAATTGTTAAAGTTATCCCAGGCCTTAAGGGAGATATCATATTCCCCCAGTGGTAGCGAAGGCAGGCCCAGTTCCAGGGTTCCGGCCTGAAAACCGCCGCGGTTATAACTAAAATTGCCCGTGGCGTCCACCTCATAAACCTCGCCGTCATCCACCCGGATAACTATTCCGTGCCCCAGTTGACCGGTTATATTTATTCCATGTTCGTCCTCAATCTCAGCCATGAGATTAAAACCTGAGCGCACCAGTGTCACGCCCGATGAAAACGGGCGACCATCGGCCAAAAGCCTGATCTCAGGCCCCGTCGAATCTTGAATTGACGGCACGGCCCCGGAAACCAGAATTGAATCTACAACCCCAACAGCATCCTAGGCCCCGTTCTCAGCGTAAACGTATATCTTGGCACCTCGACTGCCATATGATACGTCCTTCGGAATGAAAAATCGTGTTGAAAACACACCGTTTGCAACGTCAACAGGGCCGATGAATATTGTCGCGCCGGGAGCCAGAAAGCTTATGGTATTGTTGGGTGGCGAAAGCGGATTGTTATACCTATCGAGCATTACTACGGACTTAGTAATGGTGCCATCCTTGACCGTCACCCAGACAGTTCCGTTGAAATCGCTCATCAGGTTACCCTGGTTGTCGATAATTTCTCCCGATACTCCATCCTCGCTGAGGGCCACAAGCGAGTCCGGAGCCGATATGAATCGTATATCGAATTTGGGAAACTGCAAAATCTGAACAGCATCTCCGAAGAGGACATAATATCTGTCGTTGGATTGAGTTCCATTCGGCCCTCCGCGAAGATACTTCGCCATATACATGGCCTCCCCGATGCCGACCGAATCCTCATATAAAAGCTGATCGAAAACCATGTTGTTGAATGCCGTGTTTGGAGAGGCAAAAACCACCCTCGTCGCCGATATCACCGCCACCGCCCCCCGGGAACGATGTCTTATCAGCTCTTCCCCGAAACTCTCTATACTGGGATCGTCGAAAAATCCAATCGAGCAGGAAGCAGTGAATACCAACGGCAGTTTTTTTCCATTCGTCAGCCGGGGAATATCCTGGGATCTCCTGAAGATATGTTCATCCGCCCATAAGCCGGGGCTCCCATGGCCTATCCAATTGACTATCAAAGAACCTCTATTAAATGCGCCAATCAACGCCTCGCGGGCTTCAGGCTTCTCTCCATTCTGCATAGGATATTCGATCAGATAAATCTTCCCCACCTCAAAACTGCCAGGAACATGAAGATTGGAAAGGGTTTCCGCCTGGCGAGTGTGGAATGTCTCGTAGGGGGGTCTTCTCGGTGTTATGTTATCGTCGGCGGCGATTACCACCCTGTTCCGCCATGAGCCCAGATCGGGATTAGCGTCATAATCTACTATCTTACCGATCATATCCTCCGCATCCTGGACTGAGTTTGCAGGGATACGGCCTATCATCATATCGGGAGCTCCGCTGCTGTCGGAATCCAGATGGCCCCTTTCCCCGAAATAGATAAAGTGATCATCGGTCATCTGGCGATCGTTT
>CBDVBL010000076.1:0-7824 GCA_965372205.1 uncultured bacterium | reverse complement strand
GATCCCTTCAATTATACTACCAATCTCGAGGACGGCACGGGTAATCTCGGCGATGTGCTAGCGTATTACAACAGCCTTGATTTCCAGGACTTCGCCACCAATTCGCAGTGGGCGGAGTGGGTTTATGACAATCCCGGAGTCGACACCGACACCACCGACGCAGTGGGCGGCCCCGGATGGTGGGTTGAGGGAGAGCATTTTTTGGTAACTCCGGAAGGGGATACGTTCTGGTTTAAAGGCGATGGCGTCCCCGACTTCGCGGGGCCCCCGCCCCCACCCTCGCCCAGGCTCACCGCTGAGACGTCGCCGGGCGTGGTGACTTTGAACTGGGATGGTTCGGAAACTGAGACGGCAGAGGATAATTTCTCAAACGAGGTTGATTTTGAGGGATACCGGATTTACATGTCGCGGACGGGCAGTCTGGGCGAGTACTCGCTTATAGGCGATTATGACATCATAGACTACGATTCGACATACCTGGATGACACAGTGTCCCCTCCTCTGTGGAGGCTATGGAAGGAGCCGCCTCGTCTTCTGGAGGCGTTTGAGGATTTTGGTTATCCGAGCGATTTTGATCCGGATGCTGATTCGAACTGGGTGCCTAACGGTTGGAACAGCGGTCTGGAGTCGTTGGAGGTTGTAGGTGCAGATAAATCCTATACAAAAACTGTGAGTGGTTTATCGGAATCGGTGGGGATGTATTTTGCGGTGACAGCATATGATTTTGGCAATCCGGTGACCAACTTATCGCCGCTGGAGTCATCACAGAGGATCAATGCGAAATACGTGTATGCCGTTGCCAGGGGCGACGACGTGGACGAAGTTGCGGTTTATCCAAATCCCTACAAGATAACGGGGAACTATGTCGAACTGGGGTACGAAGATCCGGACCGGTCAGGTTTCACGGAGTTTGACCGCCGGATAATGTTCGCAGGATTGCCCCCCAAGTGCTCCATCAGGATATTTACTCTTGATGGTGATCTTGTAAGGAAGGTTGATCACGACGACTCTACAAGTCCCGAGGGACCTGGAGTGAACTACTGGGATTTAATCAGCAGGAACACTCAGGCGGTCGTTTCGGGAATCTACATATATTCGATCGACGGCGAGAATGGATTTCACCAGCTTGGGAAAATTGCCATAATTAAATAGACTCTGAGGAGGCTTTTGATGAGAAAAACAATATTACTGATTTCCCTGGCAGGTCTTCTGCTCTTCCCGGGCCTGTGTTTCGGGCAGGCGAAGGTAGGTACGGCCGGGGCTCAGTTCCTGGAGATCGGAGTATCCGCTCGAGCGATAGGCATGGGAGAAGCTTTCCTGAGTGTTGTCGATGACGCGTCTGCCCTGTACTACAATCCCGGCGCTCTGGCCACCCTGACGCAGGTAGAGGGGATATTAACCCACGTGAATTATCCGGCGGATATCAATTATGAATTCGTCGGCGTTGTTATTCCCGTTCCGCAGTTCGCCGGGACGTTCGGCGTGGCGCTCTACATGCTTGCCATGGGGGAGATGCCGGTGACCGGTTACGGCTATCCACGCGGGAACGGAGAAACTTTCGACGCAGGGGATTTTGCCCTTGGTCTTTCGTACGGAGCGGGTTTGACGGATAGATTTTCGCTGGGGGTCACATTCAAATACATAGCTCAATATCTCGAAACTCACAAGGCTATCGGCTGGTCATCCGATCTCGGTGTCTATTACGACACCGGCTTCCGCAATTTCAAGATTTGTATGGTCCTGGCCAATTTCGGTCCCGATATGAAATTCATTACCGAACCATATGCTCTGCCCATCGATTTCAGATTCGGCACCTCTATTGACGTAATTGACGCTCCGAACTCAAGACTGACATTCGCCACCCAGGCTTCTCATCCGAGTGATAATCTGGAAAAGTACAATGTCGGCCTGGAGTACTGGTTCAACAACATGTTTGCCTTGAGAGTCGGTAAGAAATTCAATTATGACTACTACGACGAGAGCGATTTCGGAGGAGGGATGACATTCGGCGCCGGAGCCAAGCTGCCCATCTCCGATCACAATCTCACCATTGACTACGCATACCAGGATATGGGATGGCTCGATTCTGCAAACCGGTTCACTTTGGGATTCAGGTTTTAGGGAAGGATTGCTGGACGATGAACAAACAGACTTTCAAAATGTTACTTTTCCTGGTCACCGGCATTTTTGGCATAGCCATTCTGACCGGTTGCCCTTCCTCGGAACTGGAAGGAGTTCGCATAGAAAATTTGGCTCCCTGGGTGGAATGGTCGGAAACTCCCCAGGATTCGATGCAACACTCGGCGAATCCGTTCCTCCAGTGGTTCGGCGCTGACAGAGACGGCCAGGTTGTTGATTATCAGTATGTTGTTCTGCTCGAAGAGGACGTGGATACGTACGGTGGCGCGGCGGAAATCGTTTCCGATTTCCCCGATTCAATCGCGTGGATTTCTCTTGGCAATGTAACAGAAACGGTAGTTTCGCTCTTTGCGTCTGAAGACACAGCTGAATACGTCGATCAATACGTTTTCTTAAGGTGCCTGGACGATTTAGATGCCTATTCGGATATTATCTACGTGTTTTTATCCCGCAACAATCATCCGCCGACCTGTTTTGTAACGGTACCGGAGGGTCCCCGGTGGTGCCTTCCTGATACGAATCAGTTCTGGCTTGGTATCAATGTTTCATGGGAGGGCAAAGATTCGCTCGATTATGAAGGCATTCAACCGCCTTTCATCTGGCATGTGAGATTATATGGTCCCTTCGCAAGCGAGCCTGATTCTCTTTCGCCGGATACGCTGGGGCAATACCTTTATGCTGTCGCCGTGGATCCTGAGACAGGAATCGACACGGTGACGTATACATCTGCGGGTATTGTCGACCTGCAGACAGGTTGGTATATACTTTATGCAAGGAACTTTGACGATGCCCATGTTTCCTCGGTTGCCGCTCTCGGATTCTTTGAGATCTACGAGCCCAACTGGATCAGACACCCCGATGAAACCAAGGACATCCTCGTCGTTAATCAATCGCGATTTCAATCCTTACCGGGGAACCTTCCATCGGACTGGGAAGATTCGGTTAGAGTTTTTTATGAGAATATCCTTGCTGATGCCGGCTTTACGGCAGATCGATGGGATTGGACTGACGACTCGGCTCTTCCGCGATCATTGCTCTACAATTACAGAATGGTAATTGTTGACGATATCGATTGGAATAGCGGTATCGAAGGTATCGAGGGAGATCTAGCGCTTTACCTCAATGCTGGCGGGAAGTTATGGGTCACCGGCCGGTTCTGCTTCAGCAATGTAACTAATCAGGGTGGGCGAATCGATTATGGCCTCAATGACCTGAGCCATCCCTTGCCCTATCCGTATTTCGGCATATCATTTGCATATTTCCCTCCGACGGACCTGTATTTTTCAGAATTTGAAGGGGCCAGACGGATTTTAACCGATGTCCCGAATCTGAGCGTTGACACGCTGAAGATTCAGGGAATTCATTCACCAGGTACGTTCGATTATGCACTGCCCCGAGTAGAATACGTTTCGGTAATTTCCGACGTTCAGACTCTTTACGTATTTGACTCCATTGAACCCGATGCGCCGGGCACATTCGAAGGTTTCCCGGTTGCAGTGAGATACGAAACAGCTACCTTCAAAACCTCATATTTCTCGTTCCCGCTGTTTTTCATTCAATATGACCAGGCATCTGAGGTTGCCGTGCTGATGCTGGATTGGTTCTTTGAAGATTCACCGTAGGTTTACTTATTCGTTTCGGTTATTCAGGGCGCCGCATTCCGGCGCCCTTTTTTCATGGCAAAGACGAATGCCTGCTGCTATATTTGATCCGGCGTGAAAACAGAGATTCTCAAATCCCCTCGAATAGCGGTTGCGGGCCATCTGGTTTACGATGAAATAACCTTCCCCGACGGCGAGACCACAACAGCACCGGGCGGGATCTCATATAACATCGCCGCCCTGACCGCCATGATGACCAGGGGCAGGCTTTTCACGGTCTGCGAAATCGGATTCGATATAAAAGATCTGGTATTTGAAACTTTTAGTTCTTATGAAGTTCTGGATAAATCTGCGATCAGGATAACATCGCTGCCGAATGTCGTTAACCGGCTCGTCTACGATAAGCAGGGCAACCGGGATGAATGGAATTCCCGCAGGCCGCAGCCGCTTTCGCTCGATATGATCCCGGATGATATTGACGCCTTGCTTTTGAATTTCATCTCCGGAAATGATGTTACATTGGATGAGTTAAAGCGGTTTCGACAGCGTTTCGGCGGAATCGTATACTGCGATTTTCACAGCCTCGCGCTCGGCCATGACACAGACGGCAAAAGACATTACAGGAAACATCCCGATTGGCGGGAATACGTATCATATGCGGATATGATCCAGATGAACAAAGCGGAGTTTTCCACCATCGTCGGACGCGAATCCGAGGGGAATTCGCAGATTGCCGCCGATTGCAATATACTCCACGAGGCAGGACCGCAGACGGCGCTTATCACATTGGGTAAGGATGGAGTTTTAGTGTCAATTCAATCTGGCGATCAAGTCTATCATATTCCATCCCCGGATGTGCCGATGGTAGTCGACACCACCGGTTGCGGCGATACGCTGGCAGCGGCTATGACGTATCATTATATTATATCCCGTGATATTCTACAATCAGCCGTAATGGCCAATCGTTACGCGACGGCCAAAGCTACGTTCAGCGGGCTTGACGGTTTTCGGCGGATGGATGAGATTCTCGATCATATCGGTAACGCTACAGAGCCGGTCAGGCTCTAATTCAATATAATACGTAATAGCCTTGACAATCTTAAAGTTTAGTCGATAAAATCGGCCTGGATTGATCGTCTGCCGAAACTGTCGGTTCAGGAATCGGTTTTTTGGCCTGTCGATCGCGCGTGATTTTGGATCTTTTTAGAAACGGGGTGGTAGTTTGAGATACTTAAAACTGATTTTTCCGATTTTAATGGTTACGCTTCTCGCCGGTGACGTTTCGGCATTTATTTTCGGTGTCCGGTTTTCCAATTTAAACGAGCCGATTCTGCCGGCCATCGATCGCCAGGATTCGAGGGGACGGTTGGGTATATATTTCGGGGGGAGGGAGAAAGACCACGATTTTCTGATCGGTCTCGATTACGACCGCTATAAGCAGGAGCGGGGAGACACCCTGCTTTATTCGAGGCGCATAACGGCCAGTATCGGATACCGCTACCGGCTCTTTTCACGAAAGAAGACGGAGGGTATGAAGATCATGCCCTTTATCGGGATTCATTATTTCAAGAGTTTTGGCAAGGTCGAGGCCGACACTTCGGTGATGTCATCCTCAGATAGGCAGTATTACAAAGACCTGACCAACGACCAGGGGATGAGGGTTTCGCTTGGCGCAGAATATTATTTTGCCCCCCCGTTCAGCCTCGGTTGCGAGGGCGGAATTCGGTATACAAAGGCAAAATCCAAAGCCTACGGATACACGATTAAGATATCAGAGTATAGAACTTTCGCCGCCATACTCCTGAGTTTCTACTGGTAACCTGTTGAATCGCTGAGGGATAGCTCGCCCCCACCCCGATTTTCCTTGACAGCCCTTTAGACTGCCGGTAAATTTAATATATAGGATTTGAAAACTTAAGGGGGTTTTTATGCGAGGGCTGATTATCGGTATAGCGGGATTGCTGCTTTTGGCATCGCCTGCTTTTTGCCAGGTGGATACGCTACAGCTGGTGGAGATCGGCAGTATCGAGGCGCCATCCGATATTACGAATCTCTATGTCGAGGATCTGGACGCCGATGACCTGAAAGAAATCATTCTTACAACCGCCACCAATATTCATATCTACAACGGCATAACCTACGAGGAGATCTGGACCAGCCCGGAACTGGACAACCCCGAGGATCTGCTTTTTGAGGATATCAACCTCGATGGGTTTATCGATTTCTCTGTCAAAGATACAACGAATATTTATCTGCTCGATTCGCATAATGACGCTACCATCTGGATCAGCCCGGCCATAGACAGTACCTATTCCTGCTATACCATAGGGGATAGGAATGATGATGAATGGATCGATGTGGCTATTGTGAACCAGATACCTGTTTATTATGAATCGGATTACGACACAGCTTGGGTAACTATTTTTAACGGACCTGCTTATATCGAGCAAATGGCATTTTCTTTACCTTTGTTGAATTTTTACCGTAGCTACCCATATCCTTGGTATTGGCATTTTCATGTGGAGATACCTATCAAGATTGAGATAAAACATATCTTTGGCGCGGACGGTCTGCGGCCGATAATTGCTCTGTTTTCACGAATCTATGATGAGTATCATCCGCTTCTTGGCATCTGGGAAATCTTGACTACCGGCGATATTTTCGTATTTGATGGGATTGAGCTTGTGAGTCTTAATCAAATTACTATTGGCAAATTGGCATATGACGCCATAATTGTCGTGGAGGGAGAGAGATTTCTATACACGATTACATCAAGAGAATATCTTTATGATCCTTACTATGAATTTTGGGCTCGTGTGAATATTCTATCAACGGATAGTTTAATTGCGTCAGATACCTTGTTCATCTGTAACAATTGTATGTGGAAAGGTTTTGTTATCGAAGACATTAACCACGTCCATCCGGGCAAAGAGATATGTTATGGCAGTTCCGATTCCTTACGTCTTGTTTCATCTATTATACTCGAGCCTATATGGGAAACGGGCGGAGTTACGGATTTAGAGTCAATTACAGGTATTCTTGTTGCGGAGTCTCTTTTCGACAATCCTCAGATTATCTGTCAAATCGGAGATCCTTTAATCAAATATCAATTTTTTGACGGTTCCGGCGGTACGTTATCGGGCGTCTTGCCGGCTTTTGGGTATCCCATTTCCGAAGTTGATGATCTCGACCACAACGTCAACGATGAGATACTCTCCATAGCCGAAAATGTATTATTTATTTATGGCCTGCAACGAACTGGCATCGAAGACGAAACGATTCTGCCTGAAAGGCGTCTTCTCCTCTCCAACTTCCCTAATCCCTTCAACTCCACCACCACCATCGAATACAGCCTGCCGGAGGCGGGGCACGTCAATATCGAGATATATGATCTGTTAGGGCGCAAAGTGGCAACGCCGGTGGATGAAGAACAGGAAGCGGGGGCTTATCAGGTTGTCTGGGATGCGGGGGATAGATCGTCGGGTGTCTATTTCTATAAAATAACCGCCGGGGATTTTGCAGAAACAAGACGGATGGTGTTGTTGAAATAGTTCCAAGCTAACATAAATGATTGATCCTGCACGTGCAGGCTCGGGATATTGAGCCGCTAAAGCCTTGTTCCCAGATCCATAATACAATTTTAAGCATATTGACAATAATTTTACTATGATTATATTGATACTGGATTGAGGTTTCTATGAAATCCTGCGCTTTTCTAACTCTCACGATGTCTACTGCGGTGTTAATAGCTGCAACGGTCTGTTATGGTCAGGTCTGGGTGGAGTCGTCAAACGGGCTGCGACCGCCGGAGATGGAGGGTGGCAACACCGAATTGGAGTTTGGCGATATGAATCTCGACGGGAATATCGACCTGCTTTCAATCGGCGACCACGGCTCGCCTTATATTAATACCGACCAGCACGGAATTATGGTCTGGTTCGGCGACGGCGCCGGGAACTGGTCCGTCTACCAGAACGGTAATTTCGGCTATGGCGGGATTGCCGTGGGCGATGTCAACAACGATGGCTTCCCCGATGTAGGCTACGGCATGCACCACGATTACTCATCATCGGATTTTGGCGAC
>CBDVBL010000075.1:0-7871 GCA_965372205.1 uncultured bacterium | reverse complement strand
CTAACGTCTTTGGCCAGAGAATATACAGGTTATGGGAGAAATTTCTTTTAAAGATTCCTTTTTTCAGAACTCTTTATTCGGCATCGAAACAGCTCATCGAAGGGATAGCGGTTCCGGAAAAGAAAACATTCGAAAAAGTCGTCATGGTCGAATATCCCCGCAAGGGATCTTATGCCCTTGGTTTCCTGGCCAACCGTCTAAAGATCCATCTCGCAGACGGTGAAAAAGAATTCTGGAGCGTTTTTATACCTTCAACCCCAACACCTTTTTCTGGAATGGTGATACTTTTCCCTGCGGGGGAAGCAAAAATTCTCGACATTTCGGTGGAGGATGGAATCAAATTCTTTGTTTCGGGCAGCATCTCCGCGCCACCGCAAATAAGGGCCGTGGAGAGGATTGAATCCAAACCGCCCGGGGCAGCAACACAGGTGAAATCTTGAACGGAAGGGAACAGGGAGTTAAAGAATGAATCTGGCTCGATTCTTCAATGATGATCTAATCGATGTTGACATGAGGGTCAGTAACAAAGACGAGGCTATCGAATACCTGGCCAATCTATTCTGCAAAAAATACCCCGATAAGAACAAGAATCAGATACTGATGGCCGTTAGGGAAAGAGAGGGATTCGGCTCCACTTCCTTCGGGCGGGGATTTGCCTTCCCGCACGCACGCACCGATGCCGTTGATGATCTGCATATCGTCCTGGGAATCATAAAGAAGGGAACAGATACCGATGCCCCTGACGGTGTCCCGTTGAGGGTGATATGCCTGCTACTTACCCCGAGAAATATCTCCAGACTTTACCTCCAGACCTTATCAGGCCTGGCCAACTTCGCCCGCCAGACGGAGATCATAGATAAGATTGCAGCCGCTGGCTCACCCGGAGAACTTAAAAGCGTCATTGAGGATGCCGGTATAAGGGTACAAAAAGCCTTAACTGTTGCGGATATCATGTCGGAGAAAACTCCCACTGTTTCCCCGGATGATTCCCTGAAAAATGTAGCCAACATCATGTTTAAGCATAAGGTGGACGGCCTACCGGTCGTTGACGCCAGCGGAAGAGTAGTAGGCGAGATTTCCGAGAAAGAGCTTTTAGAATTCGCTTTGCCCGATTATGAAAGTTTTATAGCCAACCTGGCTCACCTGCCGGAGCTGGAGCCGTTTGAGGATCTTCTCAGACAGGAAGATATGGCCCGCGTCAAGGATGTCATGAACCGGGATATCGCCACAATCTCGCAGGGAGCGCAGGTTGTGGAAGCTGCCGCTCTGATGCTATTCAAGGATGCCGACCGCGTCATGGTTGTCAAAGACGACAAACTGATCAGCGTCCTTTCTCGAACCGACATAGTCTCCAAAATAATCCGCGGTTGAATTAAATGATAAAGAACCTCGAGGAGCTGACTGCCGAATCCGCAAGAGCGTCGGCCTGGCAATCTCTGTGGACATTTCCATCGATGGTTCTCGCGGCCCTCGTGATCGCCTGGGGTGCGGAGTCGGCTCAATTCCTGGTATCTCAGGCCTTCGCCCTGACGATCCTTGCTCTCATCCAGACTCTGCCGGAGTTCGCCGTGGAAGGTTTCATCGCTTGGAATGCCGGCAAGTTTCCCACACCGACCAATATCGGACTCATGACCGCCAATTTCACTGGCGCACTGAGATTGCTGGTTGGTCTGGGATGGCCGCTGATTTTTCTTACCACGGTCGTTTTCAATTTCAGGAAGTCCGGGCGGTTTTGTATTGACTGCATCAGGCTCGATAATGAGCATGCGGTCGAGGTTACCGGTCTTCTTGCAGGTTCGCTCTATTCTATGGTAATTGTCATGAAGGGTACGCTGACCCTTTTTGATACCCTGTTCTTGTTCTGTCTTTACATCGTCTATATATCATTCCTCTTAAAGCTTCCCCCGAAAGACGAGGCTGGAATCACCGAACTGGAGTTGGTTCCCAGATTTATTCTCACAAGGAAACGATGGATTCGAAACCTGCTTATCTGGGCTTGTTTTATCTTAGGCGGCACCGGGATAATGCTGGTCGCAAGTCCTTTTTTGGAATCGGCGCTCGGCTTATCAGTTGTGTTCGGCGTTCCGGCGTTTATGATGATTCAGTGGCTGGCGCCGTTCTTATCGGAGTTTCCCGAAAAGATCTCGGCCTTCTACTGGGCGAAGAGTATAGTCAAGGCCCCCATGGCGCTTATGAACATGGTCTCATCGGGAATAGCAGAATTCACGCTCTTGATTGGCGTTATTCCCATAGTCTTCTGCATATCCCTGGGCAGGATAGAGACGATACCTTTCGATTGGACCCACCGGGCTGAGATATTGCTGACCGCCACTCAGGGCATCCTGGGAGTCATAATACTCTCCAAAATGAGCTTTAAGTGGTTCGAGGCGCTTGGTCTTTTCGCTTTATGGGCGTCGCAAATCTATTTTCAATATGATGTCAGCCAGGTGATATTGCCTTTCGTCTCAGATCCGGCGATTCACTCCATGATATGGGACGTCGCTCATATAAAAATCCTGAAGAGCTATACCATAATCTACTGGCTCTGGATATCGCTTGAACTCCTGGCAATCATTATGATTTATCGTAGGATTCCACTAATCAGCGGCCTCAAAACCACCTGGCATTCCCGGAAAAGTCGACCTGCATCGGCTATCGGGAAACCTGGATGAGTCAATTGTAGAATATGATCTCATTTAGCGTATGGGCCACGGTCTCAATGGGAAATGTGCTGTAGCCGTTTGGCTTGACGCCGTTACATCGGAGGTTGTATCTTAAGGTCGCCGGGAGGATTAGATGAACACTTTCAAAACCGCTCTATTATTTGTCGTTATGATTTTCCTACTGGTTGGTATCCTGGCTCCCATAGCAGCCACTACGGTTCAGACGGCCATCTCTCGCCAGCGGGAATATATGGCCGATAGAACTGCGGCGGAGATCTCCCATAAACCTCTATTACTGGCATCGGCGCTGAATAAACTTCATGATAAAAGCAGGAAAATCCCTTTAAAGGCAAATCCGGCATCGGCGCATCTTTTTATTGTCAACCCGCTTGCTGAGAAGAATATAACGGCTCTTTTCTCAACCCATCCCCCGGTCGAGGATAGGATAGCTCGTCGGGAAAGCTACCTCAGAGAAGGGCTATAAGCAGGACCATTAGATGGACCTGAAATTCTGGCTCGAAATAGTAATAATCCTGGTTTTAGTCTTTATATCAGGATTCTTCTCTGCCTCGGAAATCGCCATTATTGCGCTTCGGAAAAGCCGTATAAAGGAATTAGCCAAATCCGGCGATTCAAGGGCCGTATTCGTGGAGAAACTCAAGAATAATCCGGATAACTTCTTCGCTATCGTCCAGATCGGCATGACGGTTACAGCTTCGGCGGCAAGCGCGCTGGGTGGCGCCACCGCAATCCTGGTAATCAAGCCGCTGATCAAATCTATTCCGGTTCCGGCCATCAGTCAAGCCGCCGAATCAATCTCGATAGCACTGGTTGTTATCGTAATTTCATATACTTTTCTCGTTTTGGCCGAGCTTGTTCCCAAGGCCCTGGCCATTCGCTTCTCAGAAAGAATCGCCCTCTGGGTCGGCCCCGGAACATGGTGGTCTCTCAAGCTGCTAAGCGTATTCATAAATTTTCTGACATGGTCGACCAATTTGTGTTTAAGGGCGATCGGGATCTCACCGGAGATTAAAAGGGATTTCATCGTCACCGAGGAGGAGGTCAAGATCATACTAACCGAGGGTCTCAAGCAGGGCGTATTCGAACCTGATGAACATAAGATGATCCACTCTGTATTTGAGTTTTCGGATATCGTTGCTCGTAACGCTATGACTCCTCGCACGGAAATGGCAGCCATAGGGATCAACTCCTCCCCCGAGGAGGTTCTTAAAGCGGCCACCATGGAACAGTATTCGCGTCTGCCCGTCTACGACGAAAACCTCGACAATATCAAGGGAATACTCAACGTTCGCGATATCCTGAACATATTCAGAACCGGAGGATTAATCATCCTGAAAGATATTATGCGCGATCCGCTATTCGTGCCGGACTCCAGGAAGATCTCCGAGATACTCAAGGATATGCAGCGGGAGAGAAATCATATGGCCATCGTCCTCGATGATTTCGGCGGAACGGCGGGTTTGATAACGCTTGAAGATATCCTGGAGGAAATCGTAGGGGAAATCCAGGACGAATACGACACGGAAGACGAGGCCATTATTATGCAACCGGACGGGACAGCCATAGTCAACGGCTCAGTTGACGCCGATCTGGTTTGCGAGAGATTCGAGGTAAAGCTTCCCGAAGGCGAATTTGAATCGATCACAGGCATGCTGATAGACAAAATCGATCGCATACCGGAACTGGGCGAGACTATCGAGATCGCCGATTTAAGGATTACTATTCTGGAAAAGAAAGGCCACCGCGTAAAAAGATTGAAGGTCGAAAAACTTTCGGGAACGTCGGAATAAATACTATCTATAGATTATATGAGGCTATCTTAGTAATTTGAATCCTGCTCGCTTTGATCTCTCTCTTTATTCCACCGCACCCAGTCGGTGTCCTCATCTAAATCATTACTGCCGAAGGCCGAGTGATAGACAATTTCCCCGCCCGAGGTAACGATTATTTTATAATTTGCTCCCAGAAGTATCTCTTCTTCACCGTTTACGGCATCGGGCGTATCGGCTGCTTCATTAGATATGGAATCGGATGATTCGGATTCCGGCTCTATCCTCGCGGGCAGGATTCTTAAGTCTATCTGACCGTCATATACTTTTATTTCCGTCGAACCGTCTTCGCCAATCGAGAACCGGGCGACGGCTTCCCCGATTTCAGCTATAGTAACGGGTGATCTAATCTTCATGCTCCCTGGCTGCTCAATTGGTTTGATCACCGTCCATATCTCTCCCGACTGCAGAGTCACCTCCGCGGCATCACCGATCCCTATGATCGTCAAAGGGCCAATTCTGATAATATAATTATCTGCCAGTTTGATTTCGGCGCGCGAATCGGCCAGCGACCTTACGCTATCCCCCGCCGATACAAAAGCTGATTCCTCAATCTTCAACCATCCTTCAGAGCCCTGTTTCCGTACTCGGGCAGCACCTTCAAGATAAGTTAGCGATGCCAGACCGGAGATGTCTTCCTGGCCTTTGGAAGATCCGACAAGAGAAAGAAGTATCACAAAAACTAGCCTCATAAAGGCCCGTATGGAAAAACCTTTTATAGCCTCAGAAACAGCAACCATACTCTAAAATCCCGCCCCCAGCGAAACCCGGTGCACCGAACCGAGATCGGCATAGGATGAGTACGAGTAGTCTATTGTATACTCTCTATAGCTGTATCCGAATCCGCCCGCAAAACCCGCCAGATTATCGCCGTCGGAGCCGGTCTTGTAGTCTCTGCCGGCGCTGGTCCAGCCGATTCTCAAAAAGAACGGATTGAGCGAAACCATCTCGATTCCCAATGACAGATAAAACTCGTTATCGAACGGCTTACCGATCTCCGTGGTGAAAACCGTGGGCAGACCTCGAAGCCTGTGCGACAGGCCAACGGCAGCTTTAGTGGGAAGTTTATCTTTATGCGTTTTTGTGAGACCCGAAAGCTGAGCGCCGAAATTCGTCAAAGCAAAACCGATCCGCGTAGAACCATCGTCGGCTACCAGATACATAAGACCGGCATCTATTGCCAGACCGTTTGACGAATAGACATCGATTTTCTCGTAAATAAACTTGCCTGTCCCGCCCAGGGATAGATCAGACCTTACCCGCTTCGAATAAGAAAGACCAATCGCCATATCGGAGGCGCCGAAAGTGCCTATTTTATCGCCCGCATTATCGAGCCGGTTAAAAGTGCCGTAGTTTTGATACGCGATTGACAGCCCTACCGATGTTCTGTCATCCAGGTTCCTGATATAACCGATAAAACCGTACTGAAAATCGAGAAGGTAGTTTATATAAGATGCGGTGAACCGGTTTTCGACCTGTTTCCGTTCGGGTATTTCCAGCAGGTCATCGTATAGCTCGTAGGTTTTTCCATCGGAGGTCAGCCCTGCGGGATTATAATACAGGGCGGTCTCATCGTCGGCCAGCCCAACGAAGGCTCCCCCCAGGGCCTGAGATTTGGCGCCCGTTCCGATTTTCAAGAACGTATAGGCCGATGTCCCGGCATTCGAATTTATGGCTGATACATCCCGTATCGATAACCCCTGTGCTATCATTAATCCAACCAAGATGATTAATATACTTCTGATCTTCATTTAAAACCTCTTCTCAAAGAATCGCGATGATTACCATCCCTTTACAGTCTTATTTAATATATCCTCGACAAGTTTGCCGATAGCCATTTCCTTGCCCTCGTCCTCCCCCTGCGTGGCTGAATCATAGGTGCCCCAGTTCGACATATTCTTCTCTTCCCAGATGACTTCCCCGCTCTTTTTTTCGAGAAAATCGACGTTTATCCCGATGCGGACTATATATTCGCTGACCACCTCGGCCTCGCTGTAGGTATAGGCCTCGCGGCTGTATGAAATAACAGAGCCGCGTATAATGGCATCGGCGCGGCCTTCCGGCACCACTCTTAAGGTATTATCATCGACGAAGGCCTGCGATAACCGATCCGTTAAATCCTCACGCAATCCGCTTTCGGTCGTCTGATTCTCAAAAAGTGGTATGGCCAGAGACTTGATACCGCCAAGCGCCGACGGGGAAAAGGTATACACTCCGCACGACATAACTAAAGGCAATATCAGGGCGGTTGCCAGCCAAACGAGTCTAATTCTCACCGGACTTTCTCCCCTCGCTTGAATACGTTGGACACCATATTGCCGCCGAAATGATATGGAATTTCACGATAATCCTCGGCATCCCATACAACCAGGTCGGCCCATTTCCCGGGTGCCAGAGACCCTGTCTCGCTCTCCTTGCAGATAGCATAAGCGGCGTTCAATGTCGATGCCGCCAGCACTTCTGCCGGAGACATCCTGTATTTGAGGCAACCCAGGGTCATGATCATCTGCATCGACTCGGTCATCGATGATCCCGGATTGCAGTCCGTCGCCAGGGCGACAGGCAATCCCTTATCGATCATCTTTCCGGCGGGCGCGTCTTTATCCAATCCCAGATAAAAAGTTGTGCCCGGCAGGAGAACCGGTATCACCCCCGTTTTCTGCAGCAGGTGAATCCCTTCATCGTTGACGCAGACCAGATGATCGGCCGATGCCGCCCCGAACTCCGCAGCCAACTCCGCACCGCCGGTATTGTGAAGCTCGTCGGCATGAAGCTTGCACCTCAGCCCGAACGCCTGGGCGGTCTGCAAAATGATCCTGGTCTGCTTGGTGGTGAAAACGCCTCGTTCGCAGAACACGTCACAAAAAACCGCCAGATTTTTCGAAACTACTCTCGGAATCATCTCCGTACAGACCAGGCTGACATAAGCATCCGGGTTCCTTTTATACTCCGGAGGGATCTCATGTGCTCCCAGAAAAGTCGGCACCAGGTCTATCTCGTGCTCCTGGTTTAGCTCTTTTATCGCCTGCAATTGTTTCATCTCGTCTTTGGTAGTCAGGCCGTAACCCGATTTGGCCTCGATTGTCGTGGTTCCATACGACAACATCTTATCGAGAATCTTGCGTCCGTTTTCCTTGAGTTTATTTTTCGACGCCTTCCGGACCGATTTCACCGTCGAATTGATCCCGCCGCCGGCTTTGGCGATCTCCATGTATGATTTCCCCGCGATCCGCATCTCGAACTCCGCCGATCTCTGCCCCGCAAATACCGGGTGCGTGTGGGGATCAATCAAGCCCGGCGTGACCACCTTTTTCCCGGCCTCGAATATTCTTGTCCCCTGTGTAATCTTAACCGTTTG
>CBDVBL010000074.1:0-8018 GCA_965372205.1 uncultured bacterium | reverse complement strand
GAATGACTGATTCTGAACTGTTCAGCGGCATACTCCGCTCTGCCTCCCGAGCTGAAATGTTTACCATAGATACGATTAATTCGCTCCCACTCCTGATAAAACCTTAATAAATTATAATCAACCTTCAGTTGATTAAGAGCCGCATTCGATTCATCGCTACTTGATGCACCCGCGGGCATTGCTAATCCCAGGGTAAGCAAGCACAATAGCGCCACAAAAAGATACCTCGCCATAGCTACTCCCTTGATTCTTTTGATTGTTTCATCGTTTTTGTTCTATTTTCACCAACGTCGTGACGACGGCTGTCGCGAAAGAACAAGAAGCTAGATAAGCTAGAAACAATATATCAGAATTATGTCAATAATCAAGCGTCAATCCGGAAAAAAATGCCCGGTACCATGAAAAATTTACCCTCATGATCCCGAAGAACTCCATATGATCGCTCCTTCAGCGTAAATATAACATACCATAACATATAGAATTATAAATGAATTTGATGGCTGGGCGGGATAGGCATGCCTGTTGCTTTGTTCTCGGCGGGGAATTATGAAAGGTGCAATTAAAATAGCTGTTTTGGCGGTCATCGCTCTGGCAAGTTTCCTTGGATATCTGGTGCTGTTCGGGATGGTCTTAGGCGTCAACACCAGCGATGCCATCTCGGTCTTGACCACCGGAACTGTTGAAGGCGCTCCCGGGCTGGCCGAAGCGCCGATTGAGGCTGATTCCACCGGCACGGAACAATCGCTTTCAGCAGAGGCTGAAATCCAATTAAAGGCCGATTCCCTTGCTCAGCAATTGGAAACCATAAGAGCGGAAACTGCGGGATTAGAAAAGCTAAGACTTGAACTTCAGGAGCTTATGGCGGCTAGAGACGAGGCTGATGAAGAGAAACTTTACAATCTTGCCAAGATCTACGATGGCATGAATCCGGTACAACTGGCCGCGGTGATGTCCGGAATCAACGATTCTATTGTAGTTGCGATACTTCCGAGAATGAAAAGCCAGAAGGCCAGCAAGATCCTGGAATCCATGCCGGCCGATAGGGCGGCGAGAATTTCGACCAAACTCCTGGGTAAAAAATGATGGTGTATGTCTTTCAAAACATTACGGATTTGGCCGGCTTTCTTATAAATCAATCTGAAGCTTCCCAAACCGGCCGGAGCGCATCATCGCCGGCAAAGAGCGGCTTCTCTGATTTTGAATCAGCTATAAAAGCGGCATCTATCCGGCTGGGGAAAGATGTTACCCGAATAGAAGATGCCTCGAGACAATTCAGAACGCACCGTGCGGGTGTAGCTGAGACCGGCGAAAAAACGAATTACGAGACAAACGAACCAATGACTCTGGATTACCGGACAGTCAGCCTGCTGTTGAGCAAGACCGAGAGCGAAATTTCGTTAGAAATATCATCTAATAATCTGGCGCTTCTGCTGAATAAGCAAATAACCGAAAAGCCCGTGCAGCCTCGAATATTGGAACTACCCAATTCAGACCTTTATCAAGCAAAGCATCGTATCAACTTTTTGCCGGCGAACCTATTATCTCCAGTTGACGGTCATGAGATCCCTGTCAATCTGGAAACACCCGGTTTATCCGCGCAATCGAAGTATGTGAATATCTCGGATTTGACATCTCTTATAAAAGACTATCCTGATCCTTTAAGAATGGAAATATCAATTCCTCTTGAAAATGATCCCGGCCGGAGTCTCGAATCTTCGATTCAGGAAACTAATGTGAAACTTAAGGCTGCATTTGCCTTTGATTTCCGCCAGCTCTTCCGCACGGAAAACACGAGCGATAATGCTATTCGCGGGCTGCTCATGCTTTCCGGGAAACAGTATCCGGTGCAAATATCAACCGCGATACTGCTGAGGGCTGGTTACCTTTGGAGAAGGTGGTCTCTGACGATCTCCGCGGATCTGCTCTAACAGGTAGCTTCAAAGAATCGGCTGTTTTGCCATGGATAGAGGCGTCTGCGACAGCGGGAAAAGCGGTTGATCTTCTGAATTCTCCTTTAATTTTGCATCGATCAGTTTTGTCAACTTTCGGCGTCGGTTCCGGGATGCACGCATACAGTAAGATATCAAATCCCGCAGGCGATCAAGCTCCGAATGATCCATTAAAAGGAATAGCAAACCATTCAGCCGGTTTTGATGAGCCGGACGATTCTCGAAATTCCTGGCGGCTTCAGGCAAAGGATTACAATTACCGACTATTTGATTTGCCGTCCGGTTCGAAAAACATTCTCAATGGCACCATGCAGGGCAAAGCTGCTGATGTGATCGGCGAATCGTTTTCCTCATACGCTGCAGGGGAAGGCGTCATCTCGGAGGCTCCCGTAATTGAGATGACTGAACCTCATATTCGTTCAATCTTAGATTTGAACGAGCTTAGATCCGGGATGCTATACGCTGCCAGGAAAAACCTGACTCGCGTCACGTTGAAACTCTACCCGGAGAAATTTGGAGAAGTCAGTATCAGGCTCTTCTGGAGGGGAGATTTGCTCTCGGCGGATTTGAGAGCGACCCATGCGGATGCGGCTAAAATCTTAGGCGCTAGCATATCAGAGCTTAAATCCGGTCTCGAAAACGCTGGTCTCAAGGTGGAAAATATCAACGTGATATTGGATGATGGCCGAGAGGCCGAGGCCTTCGGTTCAAGCATCGACGCTCGTTCCCGGAAATCCGGCGCTGAGTTGCATGATGATCACGTCGACAGAAACCGACGGTTTTCTGCCGGGTATACAGAAAACAATCGTCGTATAAACGTAAATAAAATAATGCAGGCTTCCACCCATAGGGGGTGGATAGATCTAAGAGCATAAGGGGGAGGATACAATGACGGAAATCCCTACCATACCGGGCGCTCCGGTTTACGATCCATCAGCCACCCGGGCCTTCGGCAGTTCCAAATTGGGGAAAAACGATTTCTTAAATCTTCTGGTAACACAGTTACGCTATCAGAATCCGTTGGAACCGCTCAAGGATTCGGATTTCGTTGCGCAACTGGCACAGTTTTCTTCATTGGAGCAACTGGATAGTATTAACACCAGCCTTCAATACGCGACCGAGCTTGACTATATCCTGGGCCAGACTATTGCCAATACAATGGCGACCACAATTATCGGTAAGGAAGTAATAGCCGAGGGCAATACCATACATCATTCAAATGATTCAAGTAGTGATCTGCATTTCAAGCTTGATGCCGCCGCCGCGGATATTGAGATCAATATCTATAATGATAGCGGTGCGCTGGTCAGGACCATCGGAATCGAAAACCTCGAAGAGGGAATGAATACCTTCAACTGGGATGGCGAGGATGACTCCGGGACAAAGGTGGCGGGAGGCGAATATACGTTTTCAGTTTCCGCAACCGACAGTGCTGAAAATGCCGTTGGCGTCCAAACCCGTATCGTCGGCATTGTCGAATCCGTTCGCTACGAGAACAGCCAGGGATATCTGATAATCGGCGGCCAGAGGATCTCCATGTCCGATATCATACAGATCAATCTACCCGAAGATTCTGGCGGCGATTCTGAAGATGAGGACGATTACTCGTAAATAGCTGCGCTTACGTGACTCGGAAGAAGGAGGTGATATGAGGAATATACCTATCGGGGGCGCAGGCCCCGGTCAAATAAAACGGGCTGACAATGGAATCAGGCCTTCACATAAACCAGAATTACAAAAGCCTGGCTTTCAAGAGCAGTTCCGAGGCTCGTTAAAGAGGCTCGAGGGTCTGAAGTTCTCCAATCATGCTGTTAAGAGATTGATGGATCGCGGCGTCGAATTTACATCGGATAAGGCTCAAAGACTTGTTGATGCTGTTGAGACTGCCAGGGAAAAAGGAGCCCAGGATTCTTTGATCCTTTTAGATGAATTGGCCTTCGTAGTTTCTGTCGGCAACAAAACGGTCATCACCGCTTGCGATATGAATGGTCTTAAGGAAGGAATCTTTACCAAAATTGATAGTGCAATTCTTGGATAATTTAATTGGCTGGACCCCGAAAGGGGAGGCCTCAACCCGCGTCCGACTGACGCGGCGCATAGGAGGGATCAAAAAATGATGGCATCGCTTTTCGCCGGCGTTTCAGGCCTGCGAAATCATCAGGTTAGAATGAATGTGGTTGGTGACAATATCGCCAATGTTAACACTTTAGGATTCAAAGCCGGGAGAGTGACGTTTCAGGAAGCCCTGGTTCAGACATTTCGTGGGGCGGGTCGGGCCACCAGCACATCGGGCGGCACGAATCCACTGCAGTTAGGTCTGGGAATGAGTCTGGCCACAATTGATAATCTCTTCCTGCAGGGCGGACTGGAAACCACCGGTCAGACAACCGACCTGGGAATACAGGGCTCAGGATTTTTCGTGCTCTCCGATGGACAACAACAGTATTACACCAGGGCCGGGGCATTTGGTTTCGATTCCAACTCCAATATGGTGAATCCAGCCAACGGTTATGTCCTGCAGGGAAAAATGGCCGACGTCGATGGCACCATACCTGCCAATGCAGCTATAGGAAATGTCAGCCTGCCCTTTGGCCAGCAGGATCCCGCCAGGATGACATCTGAGATCCAGATCGGCATGAATCTCGATGCCTCCGCTACAGATTCTACGGCATCCATAAACTCGGCCGGCACCTCCAACGTCTCGACCGTTACCGGCAGTGCCGCTGACGGCTCCGGCGGTCAGCACGTCATAACCATTACCGGCACTAACGCCGTGTTTTCGGAACTCTCCGGTTCCCACGCTCTGGTACTTGACGATGTAACCGCTGCCGATATTGCGACCGTAATAGGTGCCGGTGGGACCGGCACGCTGCCTGCGGATGATTATGTTTATACGGTTATCGCTATAAATTCCCTCGGCAAATCCCTGGGGGAGGAAGTTACAGTCAGTCCTGTTCCGGCCAACGGTTCTGTCGAGCTGACCATAACCTATGCCGATCTTGACGTTACCGAGATCGAGATCTACAGGCGTCCAGCAGGTGGAACGTATGGTGGTACCCTCGGCGGCAGAATTGCCACGCTGGCATATGCTGCCCCCGGTCCCCTTGTTTTCACCGACGATGGATCAGTTCCCGGGGGTGGCGAGATACCGCCTTCGCTGAACTCGACTATTTCACTTACGGGTGATGAAAGGCTCGGCACGCAACTTGGCGTTACGGATATATCCGGATTCAGAATTTCCGTTGACAACGGTTCATGGATAACCCTGAACCAATTGACTCTCGATTCTTCGATAAACGATTTTATTTCGGCCTTCAACTCCGCGGTTCAGGGCGCAACCGCCTCCCTGGAGAACGGCCAGATTCAAATTGGGCGCGACTATGCCGGCAACCCTTCGGTATTCAACGTCCGGATTGAAGATACGGGCGCCTCGGACGTTTCTACCCAGCTCTTTGGCGTGGTAGCATTCAACGTTAACAACGGCGCCGCCTCGACTCTACAGGCCATCGACGTATTCACTCCAACGGATCGGGTTGCACTGGCAGCGGAGACCCTGGAGTTAATCATCGATCCCAATACCGGTATCGCTACCGGAATTTCAGGCCTCGGGGGTGGAGGCGTAACCATATCTGCCGGATCCGGCGGGCTCGTAGGTGACCCGGATGCCGCGGGTCCCCTGACCTCATCGACCCTGCTAATTGACACCGACGAAACCCAGCACTCCACGTCGATTACCGTTTACGACTCGCAGGGCGGCAAGCACACCATGACCATGACCTTCACGAAGAGCTGGTTGCCCAACCAGTGGTTCTGGGAAGCATCTCTCGGAGCCGGAGAGGTAATCCGCTCCGGAGGCTCGGGCGTGGTCAATTTCAATTCCGATGGCTCGCTGAGCTCATTTGATTATGTTGGCGGAGCCACCAGTCTTAGCATCGATCCAAACAACGGCGCCTCCGATATGATCATCGACCTGATGACGGGTACATCGGGTGGCTTCGATGGGATTACCGGATTCGCATCACGATCCACTGCAGCCGCCAGAAGCCAGGATGGTTACGGGGTTGGCATACTCGCCAATATCAGCATCGATCCCAGCGGGACCATTACCGGCATATTTACCAACGGAGTGTCGCGCATCCTGGCGCAAATATATATAGCCGAATTCAACAACACCGGCGGTTTATTGAAAGTCGGTGAAAATCTCTATCAGACCTCGGCCAACTCCGGTTTGGCTATACTCAATATCGCCGGCGAGACCACTTCCTCGACTATAACGTCAGGGGCGTTGGAGATTTCCAATGTCGATCTGGCACAGGAGTTTACCAATATGATCGTCGCCCAGCGCGGCTTCCAGGCTAACGCCAGGGTAATCACAACCTCGGACCAAATGCTAAATGAACTGGTTAACCTGAAGAGCTAAACTTGAAAACGGCGGGGGGGAAGATCCCCTCCGCCTGATCAATATTGAATGAATAATGATAAACGTGACCCGATTGGACAACAGCGAACTGGTAATCAATTCGGATTTGATCGAGATTCTCGAAGCCATTCCGGAAACCATTATCCATCTAACCACAGGTAAGAAGATTATGGTCAAGGAGACGGTTAACGAGATAATCGAACGTGTTACCGCTTTTAAGAGAGGTTCGCAGGAAATTATTATCCAGCGGGATGAGGAAAGACAGGTGAACAATGCCTGAGACAGCGGTTCAAAACCAGGAAGAGGCGGTTGAGGAAAAGCTCGACAAGGAATCGGAAGACCAGGCTCCGGAAGAGAAGAAAAGTTCCGGAGGGCTCAAAAAGGTCCTGATTCTATTTGTGGGGATACAGGTTCTGATGGCGGCATGTGCGTTCGCTTTCCTTAAGATGTATGTAGCGCCCAGGATACAGGCAGCCAACGAGGAACCGGCAAAAGGAGAGAAGAATGAACGTGGCCAGATCCATCTTATAGAGGATATTCTCGTTAATCCCGCAGGCACCAATGGAACGAGGTATCTTTCCACGTCCATCGGACTCGAGATGTCCGATTTTGGAGAGGAGACTGATCGATTCGGGAAATTGACTCCCGTCATCAGGGATATCTTTATAGCGATATTGTCTTCCAGGACGCTGGGGGAGCTCAGCTCGATAGAAGGAAAGGAGAAACTGCGTGACGAGATCCTGGTTCAGGTCAATGAGGCAATAAGGCCTGATTCGGTTTACCGGGTTTATTTCGTCGATTACGTATTACAATAGTCATGGCTCAGGTTTTATCTCAGGACGAAATTGATGCCCTTCTGACCCAGGTGGAAGAGCAAACGAAACCCTCTACTCCCGAAGCTCCCGGCATATCCGGCGGCGCTCGCAAAGCGGTCCTGTATGATTTTAAACATCCCAACAGAGTCTCGAAGGACCAGCTTAGATCCCTGGAATCGTTGCATGACAATCTTGCCAACCAGTTCGGTTCTATGCTTTCGGGATTCACGAGAACCGTAGTTGATGTCGATCTGGTCTCCGTAGATCAGATTACATATTCAGAGTTCATTATGTCGCTGGCAACACCCTCCTGCACCTACGTATTCGGGCTGGACCCGCTGGAAGGGGTTGGTATCCTCGACTTCAATCCGTCGATCGTGCTGGCATTCGTGGATCGAATGTTCGGGGGACGCGGGAAGGGTATCAATACCGAACGGGAACTAACCGGAATAGAAAAATCCGTTATGGCCAAAATCACTACCAGGCTGTTCCAGGCGCTCGGTAAATCATGGGAGCATATCGAAAAAATCGATTTCCGGCAAACCGCCTTTGAAAGCAATCCCCAGTTCATTCAGGTCGTCCCGCCGGGCGAAACGGTGATCCTTGTATCTTTGCAGATAAAGATGATTTCCGAATCCGGACTGATGACTTTTTGCTACCCCTATCTGACACTCGAACCGATTATGGAAAAACTATCCACCCAGAACTGGATAGAAGCACGACTGAAAGGCGATGATAAGTCCAGATATGAGATGAATACCAGGGAGCTCTCTTTGGTTCGAACCGATCTCATCGCGCATCTCGGTACGGCTGTACCAGTGCCACCACCAATAG
>CBDVBL010000073.1:0-8030 GCA_965372205.1 uncultured bacterium | reverse complement strand
CGGCAGTGAATATCGAGACCCCGTCTCCAGAAAAATGGATGTGATGTCACATCGACGCGGAGGTAGAGATCGCCGGGAGGACCACCGCCTCTACCGGGGTTACCCAACCCCTTCAAGCGAATTTTTTTTCCTGATTCTATCCCCGGTGGAATCCTGACAGACAATTCGCGACGTTTCGATACCGAGCCGATACCGGCACAACCGGAACATGCCTCCCCGGATATTTTTCCCCTGCCGAGACAGCGCGGGCAGGGACGTGAAACTGCAAAGTTACCTTGCGTAAAGCTTACCATCCCCCGGCCCTGGCAATCAGGGCAGATTCTTTGAGCCGAACCGGGTTTTGATCCGGTTCCTTTACAGACCGAACAATTCTCGTTAACATTGAGCCTGATATTTACCTTCCCGCCATTGACCGCTTGTGAGAATGGTATCTCTATATCCGTGTACAGGTCGTCGCCTTTTCTGGGGCCACGGGTCTGCCGGAAACCAGATCCTGCGCCCCTATCGCCGAGATTATCCCCGAAAATCGATGAGAAGATATCCGCGAACGATCCGAAGCCGCCGGATTTGCCGAAAATGGAGGAAAGATCCTCGAATCGAACGCCGCTCGTCCCAAAACCTGCACCCGGTCGCGCACCACCAGAATCTGCAAAGCCGCCCCCGAATTTTCGCATCTGATCGAACTGTGCTCTTTTATTCTTGTCCGATAAAACCTCATTCGCCTCAGAGATCTCTTTGAATCTGGCCTCGGCCTGCTTATCTCCCTGGTTGGCATCGGGATGGTACTTTTTGGCCAGCCTGCGATAAGCACGCTTGATATCCGCCTCCGAGGCGTTTTCGGAGAGACTCAGTATTTTGTAGAAATCTTTCATTTTAAAGAAATTTATTCTAATTGATATTCTGTGTCAACTTCTCAGCAAAATAAAAACGGCCCCAACGTACTTACTTTCACCGGGACCGTATCATTCGAAATCGCTTTCTCTTTATTGCTTTTTTATTTCACAACCTCGAAATCGGCATCAACGGCATCCTGATCGTCTTTGCCCGAGTTCTGATCTTGACCGGATTCCGCATTCGATTGCGCTCCCTGAGTTGATGATGCCTGCTGCTGATACAGTTTTGCAGAGACCTCATGCCAGACGGCGGTCAGGGCCTCCGAGGCCGATTTCATCTCTTCTGTATTCTCATTTTTCACGGCCTCTTTGAGGCGACTAAGAGCTGCCTCAACCCTGGCTTTCGTGTCCGGATCAATCTTATCCTCGAACTCCTTGAGCTGCTTTTCAGTCTGATAGATTTCTTGATCAGCACGGTTTTTTAAATCAGCCTTTTCGCGATTTGCCTTATCCTCGGCCGCATGCAGATCAGCGTCCTTGACCATCTTGTCAATATCCTGTTCCGTCAGTCCGGAGGTGGCCTCGATTCGAATCGACTGCTCCTTGCCCGTGGCTTTATCGCTGGCAGAGACGTTTAAGATACCGTTGGCATCGATATCGAACGCGACCTCTACCTGTGGCATACCGCGCGGAGCCAGCGGGATACCGTCCAGATGAAAACGCCCGATGGTCTTGTTATGAAGTGCCATGTCCCGTTCCCCCTGGAGAACATGAATCTCTACAGATGTCTGGTTATCAGCGGCGGTAGAGAAGATTTCCGATTTCTTGGTCGGGATCGTAGTATTGCGTTCGATCAAACCGGTGAAAACTCCTCCCAGCGTTTCGATACCCAATGACAGCGGCGTGATATCGAGAAGTAGAACGTCCTTCACGTCGCCGGCCAGCACGCCACCCTGGATCGCAGCGCCTACGGCTACAACCTCGTCGGGATTGACACCTTTGTGAGGCTCTTTGCCGAAAAAACTCTTTACAATCTCTTGCACCCTGGGCATCCGTGTCATTCCTCCGACCAGAATTACTTCATCGATGTCCGAAGGTGCCAGTTTGGCATCAGTCATTGCTTTTCTGCATGGTTCAATGGTTCTTTCGACAAGATCATCAACAAGCTGTTCGAATTTAGCCCTTGAGAGAGCGAGATTAAGGTGCCGGGGGCCATTTGAATCGGCAGTAATGAAAGGCAGATTTATGGTGGTTTCGGTAGTGCTCGAAAGCTCCATTTTGGCTTTCTCGGCGGCTTCTTTCAGGCGCTGAATGGCTATAGGATCTTTCGACAGATCAATACCATCGGAATTGTTAAACTTTGCCACCAGCCAATCGATAATCCTCTTGTCAAAATCATCGCCGCCAAGATGGGTATCCCCGTTGGTTGAACGCACCTCGAATACTCCATCCCCCATCTCCAGAATGGATATATCGAAAGTTCCGCCGCCAAGATCATAAACTGCAATCTTTTCATCTTTTTTCTTGTCGAGCCCGTATGCCAGGGCGGCCGCCGTAGGTTCGTTAATGATTCGCAGGACCTCCAGTCCGGCTATTTTCCCGGCATCTCTGGTGGCCTTTCTTTGCGAATCGTTGAAGTATGCAGGAACTGTAATAACCGCCTTGGTTACTTTCTGCCCCAGATATTCTTCCGCCGTCTGCTTCATCTTTTGCAGGATTATTGCTGAAATCTCAGGGGGAGAATAATCTTTGCCGCCCATCTCAATACTAACGATATTATTTTTTCCGGCTTTGACCTTATACGGAAAGTTGGCAATCTCTGACGTCACCTCGCCAAAAGCCCTACCCATGAACCGTTTGATAGAAAATATCGTATCGGTGGGATTGGCTACGGCCTGGCGTTTGGCCACCTGGCCCACCAGCCTCTCACCCGACTTACCAACGGCTACTACCGATGGCGTTGTGCGAGCACCTTCAGAATTCGGTATGATCGTGGGATCTCCGCCCTCGATGACGGCCACACATGAGTTGGTGGTACCCAGATCAATGCCAATTACTTTAGACATTATTTACAAGCCTCCTAATTGTCATATTCTTAATGAAACTTTTTCTTTCTTTGCTTTGGATTGGATGGCAGCATCCAATCGCCTCCGTCCATGTTCGGCTTTTATCTCCTCCACCGCAGGTTGTGGTTTTAGCTTCTTAACCGCGGCCATGATTACGACTATCAGGCCGAGCGAAAAGGGTATTATTACAATTGTCAGAAGCATTCTATTTCTCCCTTCAATCGGTGCATCATCGGTGCAGCCAAACTTAACGTGTCCCACCCGGATCCTTAAACCACCGGTTTTGTAGATTCGAGAACCCGGGAGGGACACGGGAGAGTTCCCCCGTGCCCGCCACGCCTATCAACCCTGGATGGCGATCTCTTTTGGCCTGCCTCTGCGGACTTGGGAACGGTAACCACCAGAAGTCCATCCACGAACTCGGCCTTTATCTTCCCGCTGTCGATGCTGCCAGGCAACCTGAATGACATCTCGAATTTGCCGAAGCTCCGCTCGGAGAGAAGCTTGGTTTCTCCTTTTGCGAGTTCCTCTTTCTTCTCGCCGGAAACTGTGAGAACGTCATCCTCGAGCCAGATCTTGACATCATCCTTCATACCGCCGGGAATCTCAAAACTGAAAAGATAATTATCGGCGTTTTCTATGATATCGACGTCAGGGCGCGAATGGCCTGCATTCCTCTCAAAAAACCTTGCCATTGCTGGCCCGTAATGAAATCCTATCATCTCAATCCTCCTTTTTTCCTGTGCTTCAGTCAACATCGCCCGATTACTATTCAAAACCCGTGCCAATCAGTTGTAAATCACCGTAACGTATTATATCATATGGTGTTATATTCTTATTCGGTTTTATGGAGGATTTGACGATTCGGAAAATGCTGCCTTATTGGCAGATATATATGTCATTTCGGCGTATTGCTGCCATTCTGGCTATGTCTTACTTTTTGTATCAAGGATAAGTTTCGCGGTGTTTGAAAGTAAGTCTTTTTTAAATAATGACTTACTGAAACTCTTTTGTGAATATTCCTCGAGTTTAGTTATGGCAGTCTCGTCCCCTATGCGAGATAGCGCGTTTAGAATGGCCACTCTGATCTGCTCTATTTCCCGTTTTGGGAGCTTAAGATCACTGAAGAATTCCTCATCCTCGAACATCTCAATGAGCCGATCGCGAGCCTGAGGTCCGCCAATTCGCCCAAATGAAGCAATAGATTTGATCCTGCAATCCGGCTCTCGCTGGAATATTGCCAGGAGTCTGGGTATCATATCAGGATGACCGGTCAGGCCCATGGCAATGACGGCAGCCTTCTTAATCTCGGGATCCTTATCGCCAGAGAGTTTCTCCAGCAGTTTGCCGGCATCCTCTGCAGGCAGACCTTCGAGGGTTTTTATTACTTCGAGCTTCAGCCTGAATTCGGGCCACCCGGTCATTATCTCCAGATACGGCAGAGCCTCCTCTGCCTGAACGCCCCTCAAAATTCGCAGGATATTTCTAAGAAAATACCAATCCTGATCGTCGATCGCCTCGCCATCATATTTTTCAACCCAATCGCCAAGCATCTGGGAGAGAACTTCCGCCGACTCATTCTTCATGCTTACCAGCAATTTTATCACTCTCGATCTGATATTGATGTCTGGATGTGCTATCTTATCGGCGAGCGTTTTAATAATGTCTTTAGACCCCAGATTGCCCAGAGCCTCAAAGAACCCTCCGGCATCTTCGGACGGGGGATTCTCCATCATATCAGAGACTATATCTGCCAGAAGATTGGATTCACTGATCGCTATGACTTTTCTGGACGCCAGGTTTCTTTTGCTCTCCGGATGAGAATGATCATCTCTAATGCCCTTTAGAGTTCGAACCAGGAACTTCAATTCCTGCCAGCGTTTCTCTTTGATGGCTTGCCACGCTAATTCTGCACTAAGCTCTACCGGTTCTAACGTCTCAGTCGGCAGCAGAGCCAGCATGACGGCCTCCCTGCAAAGCGAATTATAATCTTCGTAGAAACCACCTGTTACGAGCACCTCGCCGGCCGTCGATACCAGATGCAGGGCCTTCTGACGAAGCTCGTTCGTTGTGCTGGAGAGGGATCGGATGAGCTGATCTAAAAGATCACTGAGATAATCCTTCTGTCCGGCTGCTGCCAGCTTGAATAGCGTTTTTCTCAAATCCGCGGGATCGACCTGGGAAGGATCAGAATATTTCAGAGTATTGACAATTAGCTCCGATTCCTGAAAGGTACGCAATTTCAAAACTGATGACCTATCGAAAATCTGATCCATTACATTCTCGGGAGCGCCTACCTTCTTAAAAAGTTCATAGATATCAGAGAGCATCTCTTGATCCGGATGTCGCGACATATAATCCCTGAAGAGCCTCTTCAAGCCCAATAGCATCGCGGAATCGATATGATCGTCGAGCCAATTTGTG
Organism: uncultured bacterium; assembly: GCA_965372205.1. Classification (GTDB taxonomy): domain Bacteria; phylum Zixibacteria; class MSB-5A5; order UBA10806; family UBA10806; genus CBDVBL01. Next base: position 2,707 of record CBDVBL010000073.1, on the reverse strand, counting down.
GAAAAAACCACGTCTTCAAGAAGCTTCTTGCCCTTTTCTCTTTCAAGACTTAATAGAGCATCTTTGAAGTGGTCGGAGAGATACCCAAGTCGGAAGTCAACATTGATATACTTTAGAATATCATCGTCTTTTCTCAGGCAGCCCATATAATATGCCGCTATGATACCGGGTTTTTTAGAAATCACGGCCCTGGCCCGCCTCGACAGTGAAAATTGAGTCGTATCACTCGTTAGTTCGGATCGGTCGAAGTGGAAAAGACTGGGCGGATTTTCCAGATTTACCATGATGGAAGATATATTCTTAGATTTTAGTACCCGGGCAACGTTATCTTCAAATGGACCTGCTTTGGAAACCAGCAACGTCAGTAAATAATAAAGATCGCCGATGTTGATATCGGAATAAAACCCGATATTTGATAGATTATGTTTCTTCATATCGAGGGCAAGTCCCGAGACGTATATGGTATCCTCGAGAAGAATACCTTCGGCCAACAGACTATCTTTGAAAAGCTCGATGATAACACTATGTTTGAAAGAGAAGATCCTGTTTAAGGCATTCAAAGGTTTTTTGAGAGTCTCCTCAGTAACGGGGTGTCCCAGGGGATACATGGTCAACCGCCGCGAACTTCCATACAGATTGCGGAGTATATCGAGGGTTACACTTTTAACGTCCATGCTTATTCATCCCTGGAAAGTTGGAAACAATAAAGATTCTTATCCTCTCCCGCAATAAACGCTCTATCCCGGCAGACCATCGGTCTGGTTGTAAGCATACCGCCCGTCTCATAAGTGAAGCGAATTTCCCCGGAGACCTTATCGACGAAATAGACTTTATGATTGATGCTGACGAATATGACCGAATTTCCAGTAACTGTCGGCCCGGCTTTTATGGGTCCTTCAAGCTGTCCTTTCCAGTCGACTTCACCGGATCTGAGATCAAGTCTCAATATGAAACGGTTATTTGTGGCGACAAATACGCCTTCGCCGTCCGAGGCGAGTGGCGCCCAAACCGGCAGGTGCAAATCCCTGTGCCAGACGATATTTCCGTCCTTCATCCTGACCTGCATAATCTCGCCTTCTACGGAGGCAATTAAAAGGTGATCATCGATAATTAAGGGGATGCTTTTAAACCTCGTCTGCGTGGCAAGGCTCCAGATCCTGGCGCCGGTATACGGATTGAAGCATTCTATGATACCGTCTTCAGGAACTATTATGACGCCCAGAGAACATGCCAACGGGGGAACAACGATTGCCCCTTTGATTTTACCGTCCCAGATTCTCTTGCCTTCGGCAAGATCGAAACAGCGCAGATAGCCTGGGCCATCCAGCCAGTATAGCATATTATCGAAGATGAGCGGTTCGATGGAGGAACCATTGAGATCTGCCTCCCATTTTACTTCTTGCGTCACCCAGTTTTCAACCATAAGACGATCTCCGCCCAGATTTATCACGGCAATTGAATCTGCCAGGACTGCAGGAGTTAAGATTGTTTCTCTGAATTTTATTTCGGCAAAGCCTACGCCATTATTAGCTGAAATTATATGGAGTTTCTTATCCGGCGTCGGGATCAGGATAGCTCCCAGGGCGGCTGTCGGCTCGATATTCAGTGGAGATTTAAATTCGGCTTTCCAGAGCAGTCGGGGCTGATCAGGTGTGGGAAAGTCGGCAAATGCCGGTTTTCCCGCGTCACCCCCTCCCTGCTCCCATGAGCAAGAGATAGATGAATCGTCGACTGTGATTGGCCTTGGCGGGCTGCAGGACATAAAGCATAACCATCCTGCCATAGCGCTCAAGGAAAACAGTCTTAAAAATTCCACCCGAAAAAGAAATCAAACTCGTAATTGTTATTTACCGATTTGAAATCGGTCTTCCTGGCAAAATCAAATCTTAAGACTGTAACATAGCCTAAAGCAACCCGAAATCCAAAGCCAAAACTTCCCACAAGGCCATCGAAATCGCCTTCCCAGGCGTTGCCGGCATCGAAAAACAGAGCTCCGCGGATAGCCTGGAACCTGATGTTGCCGAATGGAAAGCCGATTAAGAGATCGTTGACCAACGGGAATCGCAGCTCGTTATTGAGAAGTACAAGATGCCTGCCGAAAAAATGTCGTCTCGAGTAGCCGCGTAGAGACCAGCTCCCACCCAGGTAATATCTCTGGGGATCCTTTCCTACTGAATGAAGATACATGAGCCTTGTGGCATAAGCAGACGCATTTCCGAGGCGGAAATATTTTCTGAGATCAAAATTGTAGGTGCTGTTGTAATACTTAAAATCACTCATGTCAAGGGATTGCGACATTCCGATATTATACCTGGTGCCCTCTATTGGCCCGGTGGCATCCCAGATTGATGTATCCTTGATATAAGATAGGATCCACATGGCCGTGGTAGCCTTTGGGGATTCTGAAAAAATAGTCTCCTTATCGATCCGGCGTACATAAAGAGCTGATTCAAGCCTCCTGTAACGAGAGAATGGATAACTTCCGGCCAGAAAGCCGCCGAATGTTCTTTCCGCAACGTAGCCATAATAATCTTCCGCGTATTCATTGTAGAAATGGAAGAATCCGCCGCCATAGTTGAATCTTCTGGTTTTGTTGAGATAGGTGACGCCGAAATTAATGCTTTTCAGAAAGTCCTCCCTGGTGTTGGCCGTGTTATACAGCAGGAAGTAATATTGGTGATTGCCGAGAATATCGGTTAAGGCGAAC
>CBDVBL010000072.1:0-8044 GCA_965372205.1 uncultured bacterium | reverse complement strand
GCCGATAATTGCGACCAGCGTCAGGACCAATGCAAAGAAAATTACATTGAAATTTCCAAAAGTGGATAGATCCACGTTCATCCCCATATAGACAAAGAAAATCGGTACCAGAAATGCCGAAATCGGCTGAAGCAGATCTTCGAGTTTTCTCTCCTCGTGGTGCAGAAATATATCATCGAAGTTTATTCCTGAAAGTATCATCCCGGCGGCGAAGGCGCCGACAATAGGCGCCAGGCCCATCTTGTCGGCCGCTAATGCAAAGGTAAAACAGAACATCAGGGAAAACGTGATCAGAATCGACTGGGCTCGCAATTTCGAGGCCATCTTAAAAAGATGAGGTGCCAGCAGCGTACCAATGGCAAGCGCGCCGAAAATAAACAGAAACGCCTTTGCTACGATCCAGAGAATTCTTATTGACGATAGGCTTCCGCCAGTATTGTGAGCTCCGATAACACCCACCACGACCGCTAGAACCACCAGACCGAGTATATCATCGATAACTGCGGCGCCGAGGATGATCTTCGCTTCCCTCGTCCGGATTTTATGTATATCCTTCAAGACTCTGGCGGTGATCCCCACAGAGGTTGCCGTGAGGGTGGCTCCGATAAATACGTGAATGAAAATTGATTCCTCCGGAAAAAACATGGCTGAGACCCCCCAACCCAGCATGAAAGGAACCACAACTCCTATTAAGGCTACGAAAATCGATGTCAATCCGACTGAGAGCATCTCCTTCAAACTCGATTCCAAGCCGACCTCGAAAAGCAAAATGATGACCCCGATTTCGGCCAAAATCTCGATTGTAATGTGATGCTTAAGCGGTTCGAATATATGTATTCCGAGAAGCGCAAGGTTTCCTATAATCATTCCGAAAATCAACTCGCCTAAAACGGCAGGTTGCTTCATCCGTTCAAGCAGATCACCGCCGAATTTGGCAGCCAGGAGAATTATAATCAAAGAAAACAAAATCGCGCCGACCTCGCCTTCCTCAGCGCCGGCAGCTTGTTCTTCGGCTGCAGAAGCTTGAGTTGTTTCATCGGCCGCCTGAGACCTCACGTCTGAAGAATCACCGGTGTCAGATATACTGCCGGTTTTATTATCTCCCGATGCTGACATGATCAGAATAGGTGTTGCGATAATGAGAATTATTAATAATAACTTCTTCTTTGTCATCCCGTCCGCCTCTCTCAATAAAATTTGTGGATGATATATCTTATCGGTTTTATGTTCAAGCGATTAATTTGGCCAGGCAAAACGAAAATCTTTGCAGAAAAGGGTTGCTATATGTCATATCAACCAGGAACCGAAAGTGCTAAGTATTGAGTTTAGAAATGATATGGCCGGGCCATCCGCGAAGCATAGACGACCCGGCCCATGGCCCGATTCTTCCCCCCGGGAATTGCTCCCCTAAAGTGGGCCTCATTTTCCTGATTCCCTCGTAGAGAAAAACGCCTGTTGACTTACACATATGCATTATAGAGACTCTTGGTTATTTGTCAATACTAATTAAATGCTTAATAAATGCGTATATGTATATACGCATTAGCGGTTACTCAAATAGGCTGAGAGGTTTACCTTTCTGTTTGTCAGGCCAAGTTTACGTCTAATTGCCTCGCGGTGTTTCCGTACGGTACCAATCGTAATCTTGAGAGCCTCTGCAATCTCCTTATTCGTCGCATGACCCCTTATCAAAATACAGATTTCCTTTTCTCTTGGAGAGAGCTTCGCATAAATATGCTGAGACCCGCCGGATTGAGAGGCAAGATCTATAAGACCACTCTTAAGAAGGTGGACGTACGTTGAATTCACGATTTTATTTTCGTCTGCGAGCTTATTCAGGATAGGGAGGAGAGTGTTATCTATGTTCTCTGTTATCAGCCTCTTGATTCCCATTTTTTCTTCTTCGATATGGGCCAGAACTTCTTTTATAGCAATGTTCTTTTCTTGAAGGGTCCGTCGCTCAAGATCCAGCTTCTCCCGACTACGGATTTCCTGCACCTGCTGGGTGACAATATCGACTACTTCCTCCAGAAATCTCACAGTATGGTATGACGGTCTTTCGCTGTTGAATGGTGTATCAACCGAAAGCCAGCCTTCGAATTTGCCGTCCTCGCCCAGCACAGGCACGAAGAGTTCATCTCCCGCCTGCCAGAGCGTTTCGTCACTGATTCTGCGTTTCTTTTTCTGGCGAATATATCTCCCTGAGTCATCCAGTTTCAGGCCATCTTCCACAGGAACAAAAAATGAGTGGCTGATTTTGTATTTTTCCCGGACGATTTTTTTAACGACGTCTTTCTCAAGAGGGGGAGAGTTCTTCGCCGCCGAGACGAGATTATCCTCGAGTCCAATCTGTCCGAGATGGGTAATCTGTCGATCCTCATTATTCAAAGTGAGAACGGCTCGCTTGAACAGCCGCGCGTCATGAAGGGCTTCACAGCCAAACTGCAGGCATTGATCGATGTCTTTGGAATTCCTGAGATTGTCCAGGAGTCTCATTCTCCCTGCATTGCGGATATCAAGTTGACGCTCTTCGGTGATATCATGAGCGATCAACTGCGCGGAAGTTATCTGGCCATCGGAATCATGAATGGGATGGATGCTGGTTCTGAACCATCTTTCATTTTCTCCGACCAGAGTCATTTCCTCTTTTACCTGACCCCTGTCATGCCTGATCGTCTGCCTGATCGAGTTCATCTGTCTATCGGAGATTTCCCTGGGGAAAATGTCCCACATTGTCTTTCCAACAAGTTCCTCGGGTTTTCCGCCCAGGTATTGTGCCGCCGTTTTGTTCATCACCAGAAACGTACCGTCATAGTCCACCGTAAATATTGCTTCCCCTGCATTTTCGATCAGCAGACGGTATTTTTCCTCGCTTTCGCTTAACGCATCCATAGCCTTCTTGCGCTCAACTGCCATGGCGATGTTCCCTGAAACGAGAGTTAATAAATCCAGATCAGCTTTTGTATAGGTCGTCTTTTCAAAGCTCTGCAGGGCCACAATCCCGATCACCCCTTTGCCCGTTCTCAACGGCGCACCCAGCCATATAGCAGGGGTTTGCGGAATGAGCTCTAATTTGCCCTCCCTTCCAAGCCGCCTGAATACGTTGCGATCGGCTATGAGGGGTTTCCCACTCTTTCTTACGTAATCGGTGATCGTTTTCCGAAGATGTCCGGGTTGGAAATATTTATCGCCGTGGGGATCGGCATGATATGGAAAGACATATCGATCGTTTTCTTCATCGTGTAAGGCAACATAGAAATATGTTGTATCGATCAATTCAGTAAGAATTTCCCTTATTTTCTCCAGCATCTCTCTTAAATTGCTCGTTTGAATCGCGGCCTCTGTGATACGGTAGAGAATCGCATGAATTTTTTCGGTGCGCTTGCGTTCGGTGATATCGCGGAAGAAGCCAACGTTACATTCTTTTCCATCAATTGAAATCTTGGCTGTGTTTATATCCATAAATATAATTGTTCCGTCTTTTCTCAAACACGGAATGTTTTCTGCTAATGTTATTTCCTCTCTTGCCTGAGCCTCAAATTCAGAAATAACACGCTCCAAAGCGTCTTCCGGATGAATATCGCCCACATGCATTTTTCTTAGTTCTTCTTCAGTATAGCCCAGCATTCCGCATACTTTTAGATTGGCATACTTGAATTGCTTCGTTTCGATATCTGCAACAAGTATTCCCTCAACAGTATTTTCAAACAGGGTTCTGTATCTCTCTTCAGATTCTCTTAGCGCCTCCTCCACCCGCTTGCGCTCGGTTATATCAATGATGTTGCCTAAAGCGCCGATATATCTGCCGTTCTTATCGAATCGGGGGGAAACCGAGCTCAATATATTTTTAAGGTCGTTTCTTGCTGTCATGATCTCCAACTCATATTGCGACGACTTATTACTCTTACGTACTTCAGTCTGGGATCGTATCAAATCTCTCTGACTTTCGGGAATGTAATCTAAGAGGCATTTGCCTATCAGATTATCTGGCGAATTTTCGCCGAAGATCCGTGCGAAGGCGGGATTGCAAAACTGAATAATCTCGTTTTCATCGACTATTCCAATCCCTTCCTGTATGGAATTGAATAGCTCATTGTAACGTGCTTCAGATTGTCGTAGCGCTTCGTTATCCGGCGTGAATTTGCGTGCAGAGTTCTCAAGCTCCGCCAGGCGCCTGCGAAGTGTTTCCACCTCCCGGCGCAGCTTATCCTCGGTATTCTTGCTGTGATCCACGGTTATGCTCGGTGATCTCCAATACTCTAACACAAGATACTAAAAAATTCAAATTCCGCAAGGGAAATCGATCACGGTCACCCGCCGTATACCGAAGACGATAAATCTGATTCAAAGTTCTGTCATGTCATGTTTCGCTACGACCTGACCGAATATCTAAAATCAAACTGGCCGTGATATATTCCAGTATGATTGTTTTCGATATCGAGCAAAACAGCTGCTAGAGGGAAAGACATTAGTTGCCGGCTGAACTCACCTTTTCGCCGTTCTCCTTGTTCGATTCAATTAGCCCGTCCCTGATTCGCACGATTCTATGACATCTGCTGGCGATGGTCATATCATGGGTGATGGTCACGACTGACCTGCCTGCGGAGTTCAGCTTTTCGAAAATGGATATGATCTCCTGGCCTGATTTGGTATCGAGATTTCCAGTAGGCTCATCGGCAAGTATGACCTCCGGATCGTTGGCCAGCGCCCTGGCGATGGCAACCCGCTGCATCTCACCGCCCGATAGCTCCGTGGGCTTATGATCCGCCCTATCGGCCAATCCCACAACCGATAAACTGTGCATAACTTTTTCTTTGCGAATCAAACCCGGAGCTCCCGCAAAGATCAATGGCAGCTCAACATTTTCATAAGCGGTGGCGTAGGCCAGCAAGTTGAAATTCTGAAAAATGAAACCTATCTTCTTATTCCTGATGGAGGCCAATTCATGAATCCCCATATCCGCCACCGGCTGGCCGTCCAGAATATAAGTGCCGGATGTAGGAGTATCAAGGCATCCTATGATGTTCATAAGGGTCGACTTGCCTGAGCCGGATGGTCCGATGATGGCGACAAATTCGCCTCTTTTTATATCGAGGTCTATGCCCCCTAAGGCCCTGACCTCCACTTTGCCGGTTTGATAAACCTTGGTGATTCCCGAGAGTGATGCAAGTGTTCCGTTATTCATTTATTCATACCTCAACGCTTCTACGGGGTTAATGGACGCAGCTTTCCGGGCAGGAAACAATCCCGCAAACAATCCTATAAATGAAAGAGTTAAAACGGTGGTGATGGCTACAACCCAGTTCACGGTCGGCTTGCCCATAAATTCCAGTGCGCCCTCCATGGGCAGTAATCTAAATAGTGCGCATATTGCCACGCTGAACCCTATCCCGACAATACCTCCGACGAACGCGATTGAAAGCGCTTCGGTCATGAACTGGAAAATGATATGCTTTCTTTCGGCCCCCAGGGCTATCTTGGTGCCTATTTCCTTTGTTCTTTCGCGAACCGCAACATACATAATATTCGCCACTCCAATTCCGGCGATAAGGAGGGTCATGCCACCGATAAACCACATGAAAATAGTAATCCCCAGAAACACTTTTTTGGAGATTTCTTCCCCCTCAACGGTATCCCATATCCATAACGCACTCTCATCCTCCGGATCGAACCTGTATTTCGCGCCCAGTACCCGGAATAAATCTTTTTCCACGACCTTCGAGTCAATTCCGTCTTCAACCTTATAAACCAGATTGTCGAAAAACGGATCGCCATAGAATAACAAGAATGTGGAGGCGGGAATCACAACGTAATTGTCGTCCGGACCATGGTAGTTGGAATCCTGCAGTTTATCTATCATCACCCCGATTACTGTAAAAGGTATGCTGTTGATCTTAACCATCTCGCCTACCGGATTTACACCCTCGTCGAAAAGCTCCTCGGCCACGTCGGTGCCCAGATAGACAACCCGCCTTTTAAGATCCATATCTTTTTTGTTAATAAATCGACCGCCCGATTTAGCGTAGTGGGCTCGCATAACTTCATATTCCGGATATGTACCACATACGAGTTTATTAATCTGTTTTCCTCCATATTCCAGGGTCTGCCCCCACCTCAGGAACTCACCCGCTATCATCTCAATACCGACAACCCGGGATCTGATCAAATCTATGATCCCCGATTCGGTTCGGAAACTTATTCTCCTGCCCTGGGGCAGTCCCTGATAGGGCAATGACGTTTGTCCGCCCCATACTATTACTATGCCATCGCCAAGTCCTTGCCTCGCCTTGGCAAACTGCTGATCCAGACCCACGCTGAAGGCCATCAGGAGTGTAATGGAAATCGTACCCCAAGTGATCGCCAGGATGGTAAGCCCCATCCTGAGTTTTTGGGCTTTAAATTCCCTGCCGATCAGCTTCAAGAACAGAAGTAACTTGTAGGTTAGAATCCTCATACTAAAGCCTCAAAGCCTCCACGGGATTCAGCCTTGATGCCCTCCGGGCCGGGAAAAAGCCGGCTAAAAAGCCGATGGTCCCGATTATGGCTATAGTTGCAATAACTGCGTTGGCGGCGATTATCGGATCGCCAACGTATTCTGTCAGGCCAATCTGAGGAAATCCTGCCTCGAAAAACTTCGCCACAAGAAACCCGCAAGACCCGCCTACAGCGGTAATCAGAATTGATTCAAAAATTATTTGTCCCATTATATGTCGGCGCGTTGCCCCTAACGCCATCTTGATCCCGATTTCCTTTGTTCTCTCTTTAACAACAACATACATGATATTGGCGGTGCCGATTCCGCCCACTATCAGAGTAAACACGCCTATAATGGCCAGGAATATCTTGAATCCTTCAAAAAACGGTTTCCACACCTCCTCTGATCTGATCGTATCCCAGACACTGAGCGCCTCTTCCTCGGCGGGATCGAACCTGTATTTCCGCCCTAAAACTCCGTAAACCTTTTTTAAAACCGCCCTCGAGCTGACCCCCACAGGAACCTGGTAGACCATATTATCCGGGTACCTTCTGTCGAACATCGTTTTGAACGTGGAGGAGGCGACAAACATATTATGCCTGTCACGACCGCTGTACGACGAATTCTGTACTTTATCCTTCATAACGCCGACGACCAGAAACGGCACTCCCTTAATAATCACATGCTTGCCAACCGGATTGACCTCCTCGCCGAACAGTTTATCCCTGATCCTCGTCCCCAGGAAGACAACCCTCTTACGGTATTGGTGATCGATTTCATTTATGAATCTTCCACCCGCTTCCGGGATGATATTGCGCATCAGCCCCCACTCAGGATATACGCCTTTCAAATTCTGCGAAAGTGTCTTGCGCTCGTATGTTATCGGGGCGCTGCGGCTGTATTCCGGGGAGGCCAGCGATATCCCGCGAACCTCTCTTTTCAGCATATCAACATCATCGTCCGTGAAACGGATCGTGCGGCTCTTGGGAAGCCCCTTAAACGGCATCGAAGTGGTTCCCGGCCATACGATAGTTATTCTGTTGCCAAGACCATGAAATCTCTTCATCTGATATTTATGGAGACCCTCCCCGAATGAAACCAGTATGATCGTGGCAGCCGTCCCCCATAATATGCCAAAGGTTGTAAGAGAGGTTCGCAGTTTCTGCTTTCTGATGTCCTGCAGAAACTGCTTGAGTATTATCAATAACTTCAAATTACTCGATCTCCTTGGGAGGCCTTTCCACTACCTTTTCCCCTAGGACAAGACCACTGACGACCTCGATATTCAGACCATCCGATAAACCGACTTCGATGTCCCTGAATTCGATATTGCCCAGCGAATCCTGCACCTCAACACGGACAGTATCTTCTGCAAAGGTAACCAGCCGTTCAGGAATAACCAGGATACTGTCTTTCTTGCTGATGATAATATCGGCGTTGGCCGAATAGCCGGCGCGAAGGGTTTTTTCACCCGGATCCGTAACCTCGATCTCGACATCAAAAAGGGTCGTATTATCCTGCTTCTTGGCTTTGGGGGAAATCCTGGATAGACTACCGGTTATTTCTTCG
>CBDVBL010000071.1:0-8127 GCA_965372205.1 uncultured bacterium | reverse complement strand
AGGAGTTAATTTCTTAATTTCGGTTAATAGTGTATTCTCTCCAAGCGGAAAAAGAAATACCAGAGATTGAGCGGCGGAGTGAGCGGATATGGATAAATTAGAAATCATGCCGGTGATAAACTTGACCTCCCTTGAAAGAAACAAGGTGTCTTCTTTGAAGCAATAATATACAGGAAGCCTGCCCAGGATATCATTGATGACAACAAGGGTGCCCTTTTTTCTATTGTAAACGGCAATCAGGAATTCGCCGTCGACGCTTCTTATGAAGTCGCCGATTCTTTTTATCGATGTCGAATCGTGTGAACTACAATCTCGGACCAGACCAGCCAATTCAGCCTCTATATTGCGGCGGCCGAACAGATAGCCTTCAATGAATACCTGGAAATCGTCGAAGCTGAAATGTCTGAAGGGATAACTCTTAAAGTATGTTGTGATCGAAACCGATACATTGGTATCGTTGAAAAGCATTTCCGAATTACATGAATGTAGGGGGCTGGTTCTATTAAGGCATTGGTTTATTTCGGCCATTTTCTCTCTATGAAGGCCGTTCGCTTTGTAGATAATATTCATTCCCGGCATAATGAATCTTTCTCAGGTTTCGAATGTTAAAATTCGGTTAATTATCCATAATTCCATAATTAGAGGCTAAATATTTGATCGTATAGATAGTGTCAAGCGAATTCATAGAATCCAATCAATGCAGTCCAATGTACCCAGTGTCCACACAGATAGTAGATCTGCGAGGCATAGGTTCAGATCCCCTTGGGGACGCCAGAATTTAGGGTTCTGTAGGTTATTGAGTTGCCTGCGGAAGCCCTTTATTTTTGAGATTAGGTCAGCCTGGAAATCGCTGTGGGCTGTCGTTTTTTTGTAAGCCGAATGGATCACTTACCGGCAAACGCCCACCTGTGCTTGCGGATAATGGCAATCGTCCCGGTAGCCAATAATAATAACCCCAGGATTATCATGCCCCATTCGGAGAGAGTGGGGACCTCTTCAGGTAATTGATGATAATACAGTGCACCCATATCGGCGATGGTTCCGTCCGGGTCTTGCGGTAAGCCGGGATCGCCGGCATCGATGCAGGGCGAACCCGCCGTCAGATGAAAATCATCGTTTTCAGGATCTACGAACAGCGGATCGGCGGAAATCTCGCCTGTGCCAGGATTGGGATCAAAGGGCGTGGGATCACCCGAATAACCCTCGTAATAATCTCCCGCCACATTATTCCAGACATCGTTGTAGGAGATGAAAACGGGGGTATTACGGTGCTTAAAGATCCCGTAACGGCCATTCTCCGCGATGATGTTATTCTCTATGTAAACAACGCCCCCACCGGCCCAGTCATGATAGCCATCTTGGCCATTACCCACTATAGTATTGTTGGTCAGGTAGGCGGTGCCCAGGTACGGATCGAAGCCATTATAAATATTATCGTTAATTATGTTGTATTCAACGTGAATCGTGCCCCCGAAATCATTCCAAATGTCAATCCCCTTGCCGTTGTTGTGGATATTGCAATATTTGATTACCTTAGTTCCGGAAGATGAATGATTTATGAAAACACCAACATTACCGGGTGTGCTTCCGCCCTGTTGGCTATTCCGGATTGAGAATCCCTGTATTAGGAAGTTGTTGACACTGAGCGCCTTGATTACATCGGTCAGACCTCCACCGTCGATGGTCGTATTTTCCATCCCGGAGCCGATAAGATTCACCCCCTCGGCCATCTGAACATTCTCATAATAGGTGCCGAGCGCAACCAGGACTGTATCCCCCGGGCCGGCGGCATTGATCCCCTGCTGAATAGTCGGGTAATCCCCGGGCACATTGATAATTGTGGCCGACGCGACCAGGGTCAAAAATCCCAACAGTGCTACTGCAAACATTATGGACCGTTTCATGGTAATACCTCCAGTTATTCAGTTTTCGATTACTTATCCGAATAAGAAGAACCTTAACACATAAAATATAGAGTCTTCCGGCCATAATTGCAAGCCTTTTTTCAGGCGAAATGGAATTTTCCATGGTGGTTCGTCTAAATGAGGATTAGCTGAAATAACTTAACGGAATATGGCCATTGTCAAACCTCGGTTCTGGCTCACAGAGTTACAAATCAATGAAAGCAACTTATCAAGAATTAAATCGCCGATACCGGTCGCCAAGCCGTGTCAGCCATTGCACCCCTCGCCAGCGCTCATTCTTACGGCAACGGTTTCATTGCCGTTGTTTCCGAGCTTCCACCAGGTTTCGTTTTTGGCAAACGTACCACGAATAATCAATATAGTTATGTTTAAATTTACACTTTGCTTTCGAGTTCTAACATGATCGCTTCTTCCCGTCGCCTTTTTCCTCCTCCGTTATTCCTACTGCCTTCTCCGCATGTTTAACTGCCTTATCAAGGATTAGATTTAGAGAGGCGCCCGCCCCAAACGCTGCCAACGCAACGGTGACTGCGTTGTTGGCTGCGTTTGCGATAACTAACAACTGATAAACAAATATCGCCCCGATGGGAGAAAACAAGATATAGAATTGATGGCGTATTATTCTTTCAAGTCTCTTTCGGAATTCCTTTTGTTCATCTAGTACCATCTTCTGGTACCCTTCACCAGCTGCCCAATCTATACCTTCTGCATCTTTAGTGTCTGAGTGTGGAGCGAAAATCATTTGCATTACTCGATCTATATAATTACGATCTAATAAGCCAAACTTGGGCCTATTTTTTATTTCCGATACGATGATTGAAACCGTAAGTAACCCTGCGCCTATGACCGCGATAAGCAAGATCCATAGGGGAACGCCAAAACCACGCATCATCCGTTCCTCTACGTTAACAAAATCAGCGTAATTCGTGGGTGACGTAAAAGATATTATCCACTCACTATCCACATTTTCAACATATTTCCCCTGAGAAATTGAGGCGAATCCTAAAGATAATATTTCTTTAGAATCGCGAGAATAATTCGTATTGACATGGTAAAGACCTGTACCCACCAGCACTATCATCCCGAACGTGAAGAGAATTGCTGAGGTTATGGAGATTCCATACTTCCAACGCGGATTCAATGTAAGGAACGGAACAAGAAAGCTAATAATGAAAATTGCGGGAAGGACCATGACTGTTAATATATCGAGTTTGATAATCCTAGGAGTCCTTTGAGAACGGCGGAGCAGCTCCTTTCCTTTAATCGGATCTTCGGAAGGGGACATTTTGGCGATAGCATATATTGTCACTTCAGTGCTGGTATCAATTGTTTTGGGAATTGGACCAATTTCAAACTCGCCATCCAGGTTAGTTGAATCTCCTTCCGGTGAATATTTATTACCTTTGGGTTCTCTAAAGACAGCCCACACAAAAGCGCTATCCACGGGTACGCCATCGAATAAGACACGCCCTTCTACGAAATAACGATACTCATCATCGGTTAGGAGACAGGCTGCGACATCGAGATTTCTTGGCTTTTGATTGACTTTCCAAATTAAATAGGAGATGGCGGCCCCAAAAATTACGAAGACTACTAACAAGCTAATGGCCTGTTGCCACAATTTATACCGCTTAGGTAATTCTGATGCGTCAGCGATCATTTCTGGCCCTACTTTTGGTTCTTCAGTATTCACTTCATTACCTCCATAATAATGCTCCATGGGAAACCAATTATTTGCCAATTACGTAACCTCAACATTTCCATTTTCCCGTATGACGGTATCAATATAATCGTCTCAAGCGCGGGCAGCCTGCCTCCCTAATCATCGTCTTGTAAAGGTATCATCACCCGAATTCCAAGCGAATATCGCATAATTCCAAGCCCTGTGAAGGGTGGTATTTTAAAAGCATTTCCGGGGGGATAGGAAACTCTACAGAAAGAAACAGCATGTCGTCCGGTCTTGTCAAGATATTTTTTCAGAATCTCAGTCACTGCCACCGGCGGCCTTCTCGGCCAAAACGGTATTCTGGTTCAAGTCTTGATTTTTCAGAAAGGTCTAAAATCCGGTAAGACAATAGAGGAATCCCGGGGAAGTGGGGCCATTCTGCCTTGAGGTTAAACCTGCGGTGCGATGGTGTTAATCCCGCAGGCCCGGCTTACTTTTTTATTGACGGAATTTAATTCAAGGCTATCTTGTATTATATATGGATAGATCGCGTAAGAAAACCGTTGTGTGTGATTTGATGGGTAAGGAGGATTACATGCGAAAATATTCACCATTTTTGGCTTTAGCTCTTCTTTTCTGCTTGCTGCAAAGTAACATCCGGGCGGGCGATATTGACTATTCCAAACCGTTTCCGCTGTCGCGTCTGGAGTATCCAATCTCGGATGCGCCCTACGTGCCCCCGGTTATCCTCGACGTGGACAATATCCAGATAAACAGCGACAACACCACTCAGTTGCAGAATGAGGAGATGGTCTGCATAAACCCCACCAATACGGCTAACGCTGTGGCCGTCTGGCGCGATTTCCGCCTCGGTTACCGTCAGGTGGCGTCCGGGTATACTTTCGATGGCGGTCAGACATGGCACGATGCCCTGCTGGATGTTCCCATTCGTCCATGGGTATCCGATCCGGTGCTGACTGTCGACGATGACGGCAATTATTTCGCCTGCACGTTGGGATATGAGGGAACGTTTGACGAGCCGTCCGGTCTCTATGTGCAGAAATCTACCGACGGCGGTGTGAGTTGGTCCGAACCGGTTATCGCGATAGATTCAGTTGAAGGAGTCTTCGAGGATAAGCAGTGGATAACCCTCGATAGAACCAGCGGCCCCACCAACGGCAATATATACATCAGCTGGACGAGGTTTTTTGATACCCAGATCCTCCTTGTAGCCTCTACCGACGGCGGCGAGACATATTCCGACCCCGTTGCTGTATCGGTTAATACGGCAGTTCAATGGTCGGTTCCGGCAGTCGGGGTCGACGGCGAGGTTTATGTGGCCTGGTTCAGCTATAGTCCTCTCGGAATATATATGGATGTATCCACGGATCAGGGGCAGACCTTCGGGAACGATTGGCTGGTGGCAAACCTCTCGGTCTCATCCGAGCAGATAAACGGCGGAATTCTCGTATTTCCCTATCCCGCGCTGAATTCCGATGTCAATCTCTCTTCGCCGTTCTACGGGAATCTCTATATTGCTTATATGAACAATACAGTCGGCGATATGGATATCTTCTTCATAAGATCGGAGGATAACGGTAATAACTGGACTGCGCCGCTGCGCATAAACGATGATAATCTGGCAAACGGCGCCGATCAATTCCATCCCTGGATAGCAATTGACGAAACAGGGGTAATCCATGCCATCTTTTACGATAGACGTCTAGACCCGAATAACTGGCTTTTCGATCTTTATTACACGAAATCTACCGACGCTGGCGATACGTGGTCGGCAAACGAGAGAATTACCACGGTATCATCGAACCCCAGCGATGCTCGCCTCGCGGGCTTGATTGGTGAGTATATCGGCCTGTCAGCGTGGGAGGGCGAGGTTCAGATGGTCTGGACCGACACCAGAAACGGCAACCAGGATGTTTTCTCCGCCAGGCTGCCCTCCACCGGGGCGTGTTGCACAGCCGAGGGCGACTGCCAGGATATGACCGAGGAGGATTGCATCGCGGCCGGTCATGAATGGATGGGCACCGGGACCGTATGTCTCGGAGATAACAACGAGAATGGAACTGATGATGCATGTGAAATCCAGGAGATCCCCACTCTCTCCGAATGGGGCATGCTGATAATGGGATTGTTGATGCTGGCCGTTGGTACTGCTGCGCTTGTGAGGAGAAAGAAGGTCCCGTTAGGCAAGGTTGTCTGAGAGATCAATCAATATAAATAAATTGAGAGGCCATTGCCACAATGGTCTCTTTCTATTGCATGCGGTGTAATTGGCATAGACCGTCGTCGATACTAAAAAATCCTTTGACATTTTCATGGAATTGTGTATCTATATTAATAGAACGACTTTATTGCATCTGCGATTGGCAACAAGGGTATCTTCCTGTAGCACGCGGTGCAGTTGGCATAAATTCTCGAGAACACCGAAAACTCTTGACATTTTCTTAGAATTGAGTATCCATATTAGCAGATAGATGTGATTTTCATCTGCGACGGGCAACGAAGGTAAATCCCTCACGGGAGGATATGATGAGATTTGTTATAGTTTTTGCGTCGGTTTTCGTGGCCGTTACTTTCATTGCTGCATCAGCGACAATAATAAACATCCCCGACGATTACCCAACGATCCAGCAAGGCATAGACATCTGCAGAGAAGGCGATACGGTTTTAGTCGCCGACGGCACCTATACAGGCAATGGTAATCGCGACATTGACTTCGCTGGAAAGAGCATTCTGGTTATATCTGAAAACGGGCCGGAATATACCGTAATCGATTGTCAGGGGTCCGTACCTAATGCTTATCGAGGATTTTATTTTCATAGCGGTGAGGATTCTACGTCAGTTGTAAGTGGCTTCACAATATTGGATGGTTATGCTCATAGCCGCGGCGGTGGAATTTACTGTAGTGGTTCTTCACCATCTATTATTAATTGTCATATCACGCAATGCCGGACCGGGTCGTATGGGGGAGGTTTCTATTCCCAGGCAAACTCCGCTCCTGTAATCCGCTCGTGTCGTTTCTCCGGAAATTCATCGGGAAGTTATGGAGGTGGCTTATATTGTAAATCATCCCGTGTTTTTATAGCCGATTGCACAATCGAAACAAATAGATCATCTTTTCGCGGCGGAGGCGCCTGCTTCTGGGATGCTACGGGAACCATAGTTGGCTGCGTTATAAGGGACAATTTCGCTGTCCTGGCGGGGGGGGGTGCCACCTGTATTTTAAGCGATTCTCTGATCTTTGAGGATTGCATCTTTGTTGATAATACGACTGATGGTTCTGCGGGTGGCTTGTATTGCCAGTATTCGTCTCCAACTCTCCTGGGATGCTGGTTTACTGGGAACTTTTCTCCTTATTCAGGAGGATTGCAAGGCGAGTTTGATTCATCTCCCATTTTAATCCGGTGTGTTTTTGAACAGAATGAAGCGTACGGCGGGGCGGGAGCGGCGTTCACGGACAATTGCTATCCTGTATTAATAGAATGCGTTTTTGACCATAATGAATCCTCCGGAGGGCAGGGTGGTGCTTTAACTTTCTATGAATCAGGAGGCATCATAGCTAATAACTTGTTTATCCGTAATTCGGCTAACGGCGGTGGAGCCATCTCGATGTACGATTCGGATCTCGTCATTTCCGGCAATACCTTTTCAGAAAATTTATCCTACGGATGGTACGGTTACGGCGGAGGCATAAGTTGCTTATGGCATTCGTTCCCGATATTGACTAACGATATTTTCTGGGGCGATTCCTCATCGGAAGGCCATGACGAAATTTATGTCGATAGCACATCTGCGGCTTTCGTCAGCTTTTCCAACATTCAGGGAGGATGGGCTGGCGAGGGGAACATCGATACCGTTCCCCTGTTCCGTGATCCAGAAAACAGCGATTTTCATCTTATGTCCACCGAATGCGGCGATCCGTATGATTCCCCCTGCATCGACACAGGCAGTCCGGCTATAATCGACAGCCTGCTCGATTGCTCATGGGGGCTTGGAACCATCCTCAGCGATATGGGCGCTTACGGCGGCGGGGACTCTGCAACGGTCGGGATCGAGGATTTTGCGGATCTGCTTCCTGAAAGACTGTCGCTTCTCCAAAACTACCCCAACCCCTTCAACGCATCGACGTTGATAAGTTACTCCTTACCCCAGGTCTCAGATGTCAAAATTACCATCTACGACATCCTCGGCCGCAGGATCGAGACGTTGGTTCAGGGAGAGCAGCCAGCGGGCTATCATCAGGTGGTATGGGATGCTGAATATCAATCGTCAGGAATATATATCTACTATGTAAAAGCCGGGGCGTATATGGAATCGAAAAGCTGCCTGCTTTTGAAATAGGGGAGCAAGGGGTAGAATATGAAAAGATTAGTGCTGCTATTATCAATCGTGATCTTCAGCATAACTATAGCCTCCGCCCAATCCAACAAAATCGTCTTCGGCCCGCTGGAAGGTGACGATGCGGGCGTCCTGACGGTAAGGAATGGCCAGCCGAACATTGAGCTGGAGGTCTGGGTG
>CBDVBL010000070.1:0-8165 GCA_965372205.1 uncultured bacterium | reverse complement strand
ATAGACATCGGTACGCGTTCCCCTTGTTCATTCACACGAATTATGACGAATTGACCGGCCTGAGCCTTATTCACCAGTTTCGGGTCATGCACCGTCATTTTCCAGTTAAGCGGCCCTATCTGAATATTTTCCAAAATCCTCGGCATCAATCACCTCCAAACACTATCTTGAAATGCTCCCGCCAAGATAATAATTACCGATGTAAAATCAACAAATTTGTAATCGTAAAATACCACTTATCCGGACGATTAAGGCGAAATTAGTTAGGATGTGGATTTAAAGCCAGTCATATAAGCACTGAATAATCAGGCCTGGGACTACGCCAATTTGACCATGATCGCTTTTTGAATATGCAGACGATTTTCCGCCTGATCGAAGATCACCGAATGTTCGCCGTCCATAACATCATCCGTTATTTCCCGACCCCGTACAGCAGGAAGACAATGCATCACAATACAATTTGGATCCGCCGAGGCGAGCAGATGGGAGTTAACCTGGAAACCTTTCAGCAGATCAGCCTGTGAATCGACTTGATCTTTCCGGCCCATTGAAGCCCAGACGTCGGTATAAATAACGTCGGCGCCCCTTACTGCTTCTCGGGGATCTTCAGTAACTGTTATTTTTGAGCGGCCCGCGGCTCGGGCTTCTTTTAATATCTCCAGATCGGGCATGGTCTCTTTTCCAGTGCCTATTCTAAGGTCGAGAGGAATTCGCACCGCCGCTTTCAACCAGGAATTGCAAACGTTATTGCCGTCCCCCAGATAGGTGATTTTGAGATTATCAATCCTGCCCTTGTGCTCGATTATGGTGAACATATCTCCCATTATCTGGCATGGGTGCAGAAGATCTGTAAGGCCGTTGATGACCGGAACATGGGCATGTTTCGCCAGTTCAACCACCGATTCATGCGAGAAGGTTCTGATCTCGATCATGGCGACATACCGGGATAAAACCTTAGCCACATCATGGATCGATTCCCTGACGCCCAACTCAATCTCCTTGTCGGTAATATAGAGGGAATGACCACCGAGCTCATGTATTCCGACCTCAAACGAAACCCGCGTTCTCAGGGACGCCTTATGAAATATACAGGCGACCGTTTTGCCCTTGAGAACATCGAGAGGCTGTCCTTTCCTTTTCTTTAAATCCGATGCCAGTTTAATCGTTTCTCTTATCTCGGATTCACTGAAATCGGTGATGGCTAAGAAGTCTTTTTTCATGGGCACGTTCCTTATTCTTTATACGCCACAAAATTATTTCAATCTATTAGAAGTTGCTGCTAATCCGAATTTCAAAATGCCTAGTCATCAGAACACCTTGTCAAATCGTAGATTCTCAGTGTCATTAGTTTTTAAAAGCATTATGAATAAGATCCAAAAAAGTATATCAGGATAAATTTGTCCTGCAGATGCAATCCCTCCTCCCTCGAAAATCGAACGTCCATAGAGAGCAATGATTCCAGCGATAATTCCATACACAACGCCCCTGTCTTCTCTAGAAGACAACCTTCTCAATAACAAGATTCCTGTCTTCGGTGGCCAATAATACAGAACTAATATAAGGACCAATCCCAATATTCCCATTTCAACAAAATTGCGCAGTAGCAGATTATGCGGATTAGAGAATGGAAATGCGAAGTTCCTTAGCCAGACAGTTTCAAAATAAGGTATATAATCGTGCGTAAAATTGCCTATACCGATACCAAGCCAGAAATCCTCTTTGATCATTTCAACCGTATTCCCCCAAATTTCTCCTCTCATAGAAGCACCTCGCTCCACTCTTAACGCCGCAGAAACTAAGATCCTTGCGGAAGGAATTGAGAACAGGAGGATAATTGTAGAGAGACAAACGGCTATAAAATATTTTACCTTTTTCATCCAAATAGCGAAAAGCACAGTGCTTAAAAGTATTCCAACGAACGATGCTCGGGAATTTGTAAATACCAAAGAAATAAACAGAATTAAAAAGACTAAAGATGATAAGACTCTCATATGTTTTTTACCAACCCATATTAATAAAGCTGCCCAATATGGAATTACGCAAATCAAGGCACCGCCAAATGCATTGGCATTATCAAATATACCTGCCGGCTTTAGTCTGTAGAGGTTTAATAGTTCGAACCAGTTTCTAGCATTGACAAATGTTGAAATCAACACACAACAGGAGATAAATAAGGGGATTGTCATAGACACAAAATATTTAAATGTATCTTTAGGATCATACGTATCATACAACAGGCAAATAAAGAGGAAGAATATCGGGAATTTAACAAGGGGATTGATTTCATACTGGTTGATGCCTTTATTTAGAGAAGATACTAGTGCAACAAACATAAAAACGATAATGAAGATAATAAGTGATTTTGAGTATCTAATTCGTTCATTATCTAATAGAATCTTCCTGATTACCCAAGAAAATATGATAATTAGAATCATTGAATAAGTATATATGGAAGCTATCTCTGGTATCAGAAGGATCACTAATGGCAAAGTAGATAAATAGAAGTGTATCAGAAAATCCTTATATCTTATCGTAAAAAACAAGAATCCCAAAAGTAATACGATTATAATGCTCTTAATCCCCAACAAAAGGGCAAGGCATACACTAAGTATGGGAATTATGCGGACCATAGTCATAGACTTCGATGCTTTGTATTCTAGACTATACATTTTTTACCAGAAAAGCCCTTTATTACAATATATACCTCGACAGATCCTCGTCTTCCACTATTTCCTTCAAAGTGTCCCGCACAAATTTCTTCGTGATCCGGATTCTTTTCTTACCTTCGTCCGGGGCATTATACATAATATTCTCCAGAAGCTTGGTCAGGACGGTTTGCAGGCGCCTGGCGCCGATATTCTCGGTTCGGGAGTTGACCTCAAAGGCTATATGAGCTATCTCCCGAATGGCAGATTCCTCAAACGAAATCTGTATCCCTTCCGTTTTCAGAAGCGCCGTGTATTGCTTGATGAGTGCATTTTCCGGCTCCGTTAGAATACGAATAAAGTCTTCCGCCGTTAAATCATCAAGCTCCACCCTGATCGGAAAGCGCCCCTGGAGCTCCGGGATCAAATCCGAAGGTTTGGACATATTAAATGCCCCTGCCGCCAGAAACAGAATATGGTCGGTCCTGACGAGACCATACTTGGTCATGACGCTTGTGCCCTCGACGATCGGAAGGATATCCCGCTGAACGCCCTCCCGGGAAACGTCCGGGCCGGTTTTCGATTTCTCCCCGGCAATCTTATCGATCTCATCGACAAAGATCATACCGGAATTCTCCACTCGCTTGATTGCTTCGGCGATAACTTCCTCAATATCGATGAGCCTATTGGTCTCCTCTGCCTCCAGGATCTTGATCGCCTCGGAGACAACCAGGCGCCTTTTCTTTGACTTTTTAGGCATCATGCCGGAGAACATCTCCTGCATGTTGACTCCCAACTCCTCCATCCCCATGGGGGAAAATATCTCTACTATAGGGAATCTGCTGACGGCAGCATCAATTTCGACATGTCGATTATCCAGCTTACCTTCATGCAATTGCTTGCGGAGTTTTTCCCTGACAACCAGGCTTTTGTCTGACGTTCCGTCATCTTCCGCCTGTCGGGAGTATTTTTTTTGCGATGACGATGGCAGCAAAAGATCGAGCAACCTCTCCTCGGCCATCTTCTGTGCCTTCGATTCGATTTTTTCCTGGTTCTCTTTCTTTACGATGCTGACAGCAATATCAGTCAGATCTCGAACCATCGATTCGACATCCCGGCCCACGTATCCCACTTCCGTAAATTTAGACGCCTCCACTTTTATAAAAGGCGCATTTGCGAGGTTAGACAACCTGCGAGCTATCTCTGTCTTACCAACCCCGGTCGAGCCAATCATGATAATGTTGTTGGGCATTATTTCGTTGCGCAGATCCTCATCGACCATTTGGCGACGCCAGCGGTTCCGCATAGCGATGGCCACCATTCGCTTGGCATTATTCTGGCCAACAATGAATTTATCCAACTCGGCGACTATCTGCCTGGGCGTCAACGAATCGATCTTATGATTGTTTGATGCGTCGCTCATAATTTCTCCACAACGATGTTGCTGTTGGTATAGACACATATCGTGGCGGCGATCTCGAGGGATCTTCGCACAACTTGCTCGACAGGTAATTTTGTCTCCGATCGTAAGGCCCTGGCGGCGGCCAGTGCGTAAGGACCGCCGGATCCGATAGCTATTATGCCGTCATCAGGTTCTATAACATCGCCATTACCGGATACCATGAGCACTTTTTTTCTATTTATCACAGCTATGACGGCTTCCAGACGCCTCAGGTATTTATCCGTACGCCATTCTTTAGCCAGCTCAACCGCTGCCCGTGAAAGGTTACCGGAGTATTTATCGATATGGGATTCGAATTTCTCAAACAGGGTAATTGCATCCGCCGATGTACCGGCAAAACCAGCCAGTACGGTATTATCGTATAGCTTTCTGATCTTTGTGGCTTTCGATTTCATGATCGTTTCGCCCAGGCTCACCTGGCCGTCGGCTCCCATAGCCGCACCGTTTTTGTCAACTATGGCAAGAACTGTTGTCGATCTATATTCTCTTACTTCCATTTTCCTCTTTCTCCCATCTGGGATGAGCCCTTTTGTATACTGAAATCAGCCGACCGGTTGTAGTGTGGGCATATTGCTGTGTGGTTTTGAGGCTGGAATGCCCCAGCATCTCCTGAACGGCCCTGAGGTTAGCGCCCGCTTCCAGCAGATGCGTGGCGAATGAATGCCTCAAGCTGTGAGTGGACAGCTTCTGCTTCTCCGATGACTTCAGAAGATATCCCTTGATGATTCTTCCGACGCTTCTCGGGGATATGCGACCGCCTCGACTGTTCAGAAATACTGCCTGCCGCGCTACTTTTTCGATATCCTCAGTCGTGATCTTCCTTTTTCTCTCATCAAGATACCGATGCAGAACATCGGCTGCCTTGGAGCCTAAAGGCACTATCCGATACTTGCCCCCCTTGCCGAAAACCCTGATAATTTTCTCGGAGAATCGTATGTCTTTAACACCTAAGCCAACCAATTCCGATAGCCTGATCCCGCAGCCATAGAAAAGTTCGAGCATAACACAATCACGGATACCTATGAAGTCGTTTCGAAACTCCAGGGAGAGCATGCCCGATGCTTCCTCAGGGGTTAGGTACTCAGCGCGATAATGTTCTTTTCTCGGATAAGGCAATTCTCTGAAGGGATTGGATGTCCACGCGCCAATCTCCGTAATGTAGTCTCCGAATCTCTTCAATGAGTCGAGTTTTCTCGCCAGAGATACCCGCTTCAACCCTTTTTTCTTAAGGAAAATCAGAAAAAGCCTTCCCTCCGTGGCCGAGATTCTCCCGGAATCCCAGGAATCAGGATGATTTTCTTTCAGGAAATGGACAAACGACCTGCAATCAGACTCATAGGCAATAAGCGTATTGCGCGCCAAGCCTTCCGCCGATTGGATGTGCCCTGTAAATCCGGATAAATATTTATACCACTCCGACATACCTTATCGGATTATAATCAGTTATAAATGCTAAATCAAGTTGTAATGAGAGAATTCATCCTGCTGAGACAGGTTCCTCGACCTTCAAATTCTGGGTTGCCTTGCATTTCAGGCACGCCAGATGATCTCCCCTGGCACGAGTTGATTTTTCCACCATATAAGGGAATTTACAGGATTCACACTTTATGTCAACGGGCCTGTACCAGGTGGAATGCTCACAGGCGGGGTATTCGGAACATGAGAAGAATAGCTTGCCGCGTCGTGTAGATCTCTCCACAAGTTCGCCCTTGCATCCCGATTCCGGGCACTTGACTCCCGTGGGAATGTTCTTCGTTGTTTTGCATTCGGGATAATTGCTGCAAGCGATAAACCGTCCGAACCGACCATGGCGGATCTGCATTGCAGAACCACAGGCAGGGCATTTCTCATCGATATCCTGAACATCATTTTCAAGCGACTTGGTATTTTTGCATTTTGGGTAACCGGAACAAGCTATAAACTTACCATTCCTACCGAGTTTGATAACCATAGGTTCGCCGCATTTCTCGCAGTTTTCATCGGTTTTCTCTTCAACCTGCTTTTTGATCTCATCTTTTCGGGCCTCCGCCCTGTCGAGATCGACCTTGAAGGGTTTGTAAAAATCATTCAACACATCGACCCAGTGGTATGAACCTTCCTCTACTTTATCCAGTTCTTCCTCCATGCGAGCGGTAAATTCCTCGGAAAATACGTCGGGAAAATTGTCGATCAAGATCCTCTTGACCGTTCGGCCCAGGTCGGTCGGGCAAAAACGCCTTTTTTCGGATGAGACATATTTTCTATCCAGAAGCACGGAGATAATCTGAGCGTATGTAGAGGGTCTGCCGATTCCCTTCTCTTCAAGCTCCTTCACCAGGCTACCGGCGTTGAATCGCGGGGGTGGCTCGGTGAAATGCTGATCGATGAAAACCTCCTCCAGATCGACTTTTTCACCGGCTCTGACCTCCGGGAAACCTTTATTAATATCCTGGTCATTGCCGTTGTAAACTCGGGTGAAACCGTCGAACGCTACTTTCTGCTTGGAGGCTTTAAACAGGAATCTGCCTCCCTTCACCTCGATGGTATCCACATCATATTCCGCAGAGGCCATCCGGGAAGCCATAAAGCGGCGCCATATAAGGTCGTAGAGCCGGTACTGATCTCTTGAGAGAAACTTCTTGACTGTATCAGGCGTCAAATCGGGGGAGGTAGGGCGGATCGCTTCGTGCGCATCCTGAGCCTTTTTTGATTTTTTATAAACGCGGCCGGCAGCGACATATTCTTCGCCGAAGAGTTTTTTGATCGTCTTTCCGGCGGCGGTTATTGCCTCGGTGGATACCCGTGTCGAGTCGGTGCGCATATACGTTATAAGACCGGTTAAATCCCCATCGCCGATCTCAACACCCTCGTATAGCTGTTGGGCTATCATCATCGTAGCCTTGTTGGAAAGGCGGAGCTTATTAAAGCTTTCCTGCTGAAGACTACTGGTGATAAACGGAACCGGCGGCGTTCTCTTCGTCCTGGATTTTACATGACTCTTGACAGCATAGGCCGTGGATTCGATCTTCGATTTTATTTTTTCGGCTTCCGCCTTCGCTCCGATGTCAACCTTCTCATCGTCAATTTTCGTCAACTTAACCCTGAATTGTTCACGCTTCGCGGTATTGAAATCCGATTCGAACGTCCAGTACTCCCGGGGAGTAAACTTCTCTATTTCCTCTTCCCGGTCACAGATCATTTTCAAGGCCACCGATTGAACGCGGCCCGCCGAGAGACCCCGGAATACTGTCTTCCATAAAAGCGGGCTGACCTGGTAACCCACCAGACGATCGAGAATTCTTCTGGCTTGCTGGGCTTTCACTTTATTCAGATTGATCTCGCTGGCGTTTTCTATACCCTCGAGCACGGCTCTTTTTGTGATTTCATTAAATGCCGCTCTACGAAGTTTTTTATTAGCTTTTGATATTTCCTCGGCGATATGATAAGCGATAGCTTCGCCCTCTCGATCCGGGTCCGGGGCCAGGTAAACCTGATCCGATGATTTTGCTGCATCCTTGAGGCTCTTGATCACCTTAGCTTTACCTCGAATGGTAACGTATTCCGGCTCGAAGTCGTTTTCTATGTCGACACCGAGTTTTGAAACCGGCAGATCTTTTATATGACCGCCGGATGCAATAATATCGAACTGTTTCCCCAGAAATTTCTTCAGGGTCTTCGACTTGGTTGGTGATTCGACTATTACAAGGCTTTTTGCCAAAGTTTCACTCCCCGATCAAATCAATAACATTCGGAAATATCAACACAGTAACCCGTAGAAGAGTATTTAAGTCAGATCATAAGTCTCTTCTTCTTCCTCCGGCATCGTGCGTTCGAATTGAACCTTGCCGCTTTTCAGCTCTTCGAGGGCTACCGTGGTGACCTTTCTTTGATCCATCCCGGCCAGTTCTTCCGGAGCAAGCTGTTCCTTTGCAGCAAGCCTGAGACTGTTGATCTTGCGTGCAAGCCTGGCGGCTACAATCACCGCCTCATATTCGTTTAAGATGGGCTCTTTTGATTCCTGCTCTTCCATAACTCCTCCTATGTTGCTGAAGGATAAAACAATACGCGGTAATCGTTGG
>CBDVBL010000069.1:0-8177 GCA_965372205.1 uncultured bacterium | reverse complement strand
GTAACGTAAACTCCGCCACTGCACCGCCGTCATTATAGAATCGTATCTCCCCTCCATGCTCTTCCACGATTTTTTTCACGATAGCGAGACCCAGCCCCGTGCCGCTTTTCTTGGTGGTGATATATGGCTGGTCGATTTTTTCAAGCTTCTCTTCCGGGAAACCCGGGCCGTTATCCTGAACCGTTACGTCCACCCTGTCGTTCTTTTGCCTCGCAGATATAGCGATTGTCACGCTGGCGGGCGTCGCCTCGATCGAATTTTTGATCAGATTGCCGAACACCCGTCCCATCATCTGCGGATCGAGCTGCAATTGAGGGACGTCATCGGGGATGGTGATGTTTATACGTGCATTCTCAATGTTGCCATACAACGAGATAGCGTTTTCGATAATATCCTTGATATTGCATCGGATAGGCTTTAGCTCCGGCTCTTTGGCGAATGTTGAAAACTGGCCGGACAGATCCTGCAATACCTGAATCTGGGCGCGAATAGCCGTTATCGACTTTGTATATTCTTCTGCTTGAGAAATCTCTTGTTTACCCAGCATGTCTTTAAGGCGATAAAGTTCGACAGTTATCGGTGTTAATGGATTGCGGATCTCGTGCGCTATCCGCCGGGCCACCTCCTGCCAGGCTGCCAGTCTTTCGGCCTCCAGCAGTCGTTGCTGATTTAACTTGATCTCTGCGGCCATGGAATTAAAAGACTTTGCCAATCTTGAAAATTCATCCGTGCCTGTAAGGTCGACCCTGTAGTCGAGATCTCCGGCTCCTATCCTGCGCGCTCCTACAGTCAATTTCTCCAGGGGTCTCACCAGGTGCCTGCTGAGAATCGTTGAAATTCCTGATCCGGCAATCAATGCGAATACGACGATAAAAACAGTGATCACACCCAGCAATTTGAGTGAGAAGGTTTTATAAAGTCCGAGACTGGCCGAGGCCGATACCGCATCGGCAAGTATCCTGCTCCTGTTTTCATATTCAGCCGGCATCAGGACGCCACAGCCGATCAGCTCGGAAGAGTCTCCCAGGCAATAAGAGAGAAATAAATTATCTCCAAACCTCAGGTGTTTAAATCCGGGTGATATCGGTAAGCTAACCTGCATCGACGATGAATCGATCCGTACTGTATCTATCACCGCCCTGATGGATTCTCCAGCCTCCGTCTTAAAAGCTATATCGATCCGATTATGCCTCATCCATTCGATCAGCTTGTCTTCGTCATCCCAGGGAATTCTCTCATCGAGAACGCCTCTCAGAATAGACGCAATAACCGCCTCTGATTCATCGATCAAGGATGAGGCGGAATGAAAACTACTCTCAAGACCGGTAGCCCCGACGCGGTTCAGGGTGGAATCCAGAAGGATTGCGGAAAAGATCAGGATTCCCATGGCGGGTAAAAGACCAACTGCAAAAATGACGAGCGATATTTTGCTACGGAATGACATATATGAGAATTTTAGCTGGCGTCGATTCGGCTGTCAATCTGGAATAGTGAATTGTGTCGGATAATAATGGCCGAAGGGAAGGGGCAGGTAATTGAGCGGAATCAAACAAGGGGAGCTCAGTAAGGCCCCCCCGATCATGGTCTTGCTATAATATGTAAGGCTTTATTTTTCTACCTGAATCCCCTCGATCCTGAATTTCTTCATCCTCCTCCAGAGCGTGGTTCGGGATATTCCCAGCTGGGCGGAAGTTCGGGAGTAGTTGTTGTTATTCTGCTTGAGCGCTTTGAGGATCAGGGTCTTTTGATTGTCCTTCAAGGTCATATTGAGATATCCTGCGGGTTCCTCCGCCGCCGGTCTATCCTGAGGCAGAGTGAAGATTAGTGATTCATCGAGAATTCCCTCGGTTGCCAGAGCGCAGGCGCGGGAGAGTATATTCTCAAGCTCCTGCACATTTCCGGGCCAATTGTAACTCTCCATCCAGAACATGGCGTCGGATGAGATACCCGAAATATCCTTTTTCAGCTTTCCTCTGAATTTCGTGATAAAATGATCGATGAGCGGTTTCAGGTCGGATGTCCTCGATCTAAGAGGCGGTATATAAACCGGCATAACATTGAGCTGGTAATACAGGTCCTTCCGGAAGGATCCGATATCGATCAACTTATTGAGGCTGCCTGTGGTGGCTGCGATTATGCGGATGTCCGACTTTCTGATGCTGGAGCTATTTGCCGGAAGGTATGTCCCCTCTCCGATGAGGCGCAGCATCCTCAACTGGAGGTTCGGATGTAGCTTGTCGATTTCTCTCAGAAATAAGGTACCCCCGTTAGCTTTATGCAAGGCCCCGGGTGCACCAGGATCCTCCGTGCCAAAGATCTCACGCTCGAGAGCGGACTCTGAACTATTGGAGCATTCCACTGTAACGAACTCGTATCGTGATCTGGAGCTCATACTTTGCACAACTTTGGCAAATAACCGTTTGCCCACGCCGTTTTCGCCCTGTATCAAAACCGCGATATCCGATGCCGCTGCCTTGACGGCGAGATCCTGTATATCTTTCATCTTTTGCGATTGTGCAACCATCTGCCACTGCTCATCCTCGTCGGTGCCATCAGTAGATTCGACATGCTTGAGGAGATCCTCGATCCTTTGCAGAATGGTGACGTATTCGAATGGTTTCGGTATAAAATCGGCGGCTCCTTCGCGAATCACCTCGACTGCCAGAGGTATATTACCGAATGCCGTCACCATAATGAAGGCCGATGATGGGTGGAGCTGCCTGGCCTGTTTCATTAGATCATGCCCGCTCATTTTGCCCATCTTGTAGTCGGAGATTATTATATCGAAGCAAGCGGTTTGGATTTTCTCCAAGGCTTCTTCTCCCGATCCCGCGGTATCAACATCGAATCCCTGGCTCTTAAGGTAAAATGCGAGGTTCTTTCGCAATGCTTTATGATCGTCAACTACAAGAATGTTGGCCATAGTTATTTCCCCTTTATCTTCAGGCGGATATTTATTAGGTCCGTCATGATATTATTCGTCATTTTCACCGTAGAATTTAACTGATTGATTCATTTAAAATCGCTTGCACAAAAGCTGAACAGCGGTTTTATTGGGGGCTTATGATTGTGCGAACCTGGGCCATGATTCTATTGTTTTGCTCAACCACTTTTTGCCAGCCGGGTTACAATCCCGACTACATCTACGATCCCATTGACAGCTCGATCTGGCAGGCCATTGTGCAAGTCGATGCGGAGAAATTCGACTCCGCCCTGGCAATTTTTGGTGAGGTTATCGAGGCGGATTCAACATCGCCCCGTGGTTATTTTTTTGTGGCGGCAACTTATTCCAACCTCGCTTCTGATTACAGGAATTTTTCGTATAAAGATGATTTCAATGAACATGTAAACAGGGCCATCGAAATAGGAAAACGGAAGGAAGAAAGCGGGCAGGCCACCGCTGAGGATCTATTCTACTACGGCGGGGCTGTCGGCTACAGAGGGATATTCAGATCTTTCGACGGCGATTGGTGGGGTGCGTTCACGGACGGTCTCAAGGGCCGAAGTCTTCTGGGAAAAGCGCTCGAAGCCGACAGCTCCTATAAGGACATCTACTTCGGATTTGGCACCTATGATTATTGGCGAAGCGCCAAGACCAAAATCCTGTGGTGGTTGCCATTCTTCTCGGATAAGAGGGAGCAGGGGATCGAGGAAACCTGGAAAGCCATCCGAGAAGGAAAATTCGCATCCCATGAAGGTCGATACGCGCTGATGAGAATTTATTTCGACTACGGGAAATATGATAAAGCGCTGAGCCATTGGGAAAATGAAGTAAAGCAATTCAACTCGCAGGATCCTTTTTCGTTATACTGGGTTGGTCAGGCCTATATGAAAGTCGGGCAGTTCGAAAATGCGCTTAAATCCTTTGAGACGATCCTCTCCGTTTACATAAAATCGCCCTATTACGACCCCGCCGGTGAAATGGAGTGTCGCTATTATATTGGATTATGTCAATCTGAACTGGGGGATTACCGGAAAGCCTTAGATCATCTTCTGATCGCCTCCGTCATGGCGGAGAGCCTGGCCGACAGGAAGGATATCGAGGAGGCGCTCAAAAATGTGGAGCCGTTACTGCGTTCTGTGCAGCAGAAGATCCTGGCAACGCAAAAATGATAAGAATCCTCTCCGCATTCATGTGGCTTACAGCCTCATGTTGGTCGGCCACGTTAAAACCGTCCCCTGAACAACTGACAGAATTATCCGAAACCATTGATTATATTTTTACCGACCGTTTCTACCAGGCGTATGGGAGCTGCGATCGGTTGAATGATAAGATTCCGGGACAACCGATTTATCATCTGGTTTATGCCAGTATTCTGCATGCCGAAATGTTCGACGCTGAAGAGTATAGTCGGGGGAAAACTTTCAATGCCCATATCGACTCGTCAATAAAGGTTCTCAAAAAATGGACCGGTGAAAACCCGGATGATCCCTGGGGGTATTTCTTTCTGGGTTCGGCATATGGCTATAAAGCTACGTGGCATGGTCAGAAGAAAAGCTGGTTGAAATCGCTAATCGATGGGCTAAAAGCCAGGGGCAAGTTCGCAAAGGCTTTGAAAATCGACTCCACTTTATACGATGCCTATACCGGGATGGGCAATTATCATTACTGGTCATCCGCAAAACTCGGCAAGTATATCCCTTTTTTGCCGGACAACAGGGATAAAGGGTTGGAGGAGCTCAAACTTGCCGGGGACAGCTCGATATTTTCGAAAAAACCTGCAGCATTTGGTCTTGCCTGGGCGCTTATCCATGAAAAACAGTTTTCCAGGGCCGTCAAGGTCGGTCACCTGCTTTACGAAGAAACATCCGGCGGCCGTGCGTCACTGTGGATACTGGGCGGCGTTTATTGGCGCATGGGCAATCTCCGCTATGCGGAAAGATACTATGGCGAGCTAATCGAATCCCTTCTGCAAGCCGGAGGGCAAAATTATTATAACCTTATCTTCTGCCGGTACCGCAGGGGTGTATGCCTGTATGGAATGGGTAAACATGAGCAGGCGAAACACGAATTTGAAGAGTTGATGTCGTATAATGTCTTTAAAGAGGTCGCCGGGCGACACAAGAAAACCTATAAAAAAACCAGAGAGTATATCGAGAAGCTGGAGAAACGCTCATCGTCCAGATGAGAGCTGTATTAAGAAAACATCACTTTTTGCCTTGAATTGCCGCCAGAAGCTTTTCACCGCACTGGCGGGCCTTTTTCAGGATGGCGTCATCATGTCTCGCCCCGCCCGCACGAAGGCCCGATGCGATATATTTCAATTCGAATACAATTTCCATTCCAGCCCAGAGAAAAAATCCCCTGGCGGTTCGCAGGGTGGTATCGAAACTTCCCTGCTCGCCGCCCACGATTACTATTCCACCTTTCTTCCCCTTGAATAACGGTTTTTTGAATACAGTCTCGTCTTCAGCTGAAAAATCGACCGGGCGCAGGCAGTTGGTGCGATCGATAAACAGTTTCGTCTGGGCCGATACCGAATCGAAATAGATCGGCGAACCCAGCACGATCCCCTCGGATTTTTCCATCAGGCTGTAAATCTCGGCCATATCGTCGTGGAAGAAGCAGTAGTCCGGCTCGGGGCTTATGCCGCATGCCTGACAGGGCAGGATATTCTTCTCATTTAAACGAACGAATCTCGTTTTTACATGATTTGCCGTGGCGCCTTCGAGGATGGTGTTAACCAGTATATCGGTCGATGATTCTCCGGTGGGGCTGCCTGAGATGCCTGTGATGTTCATTTTATATTAAACGTCAACGTTACCTCAAAATCGTTCATTTCACCGGGGCCGAGATAGACCTCGAACGCCTTATCGGTTTGCTCGAAATCGGACAACTGGGCATCGACATAAGCGTCGAACATCGAGTAAAAGATGGCCGCCGCCATAAACCACATTTTCAGGTTGCGGCTATCGCGGGCATCCTCGAATTTGTCGAATTCCGCCGCCTGATATACGGGATCATCGACGGCCCCTTTGAAATTCTTTTCGTGGCGGCTGGCCTTTTTCCAGTTATCATAGATCCCGTATGCCAGCCAGCCCTGGCCGCCTGCGAAAAGGACTGCCTTGATATACTTTCTGTTATATAATTGGCCCCACCCGGGAACGAATGCCGATCTCAGAAGAGCGCCGGTGGGATTTGTTTTACGTATCCTGACCGAATCCGGCGGCTGGCAGAATCCTTGCGGAACAATTACCATAACCAGTATGGCTGATAGCGTTAAATGCCAGACAGGTTTGGTCATCATTTCACTCCGGCGACTGCCACCTTCAATTTCTTAGATTCCATGGTGAACTCGGCCAGATCGATCGCCGCCGCCAGGGATTCACCGTCGATATGCACTGGGAATTTCTGATACGAGCTTATAACTATTTTTCTGCTTCTGTACATTCGAACTCCCGGCAGCCGGATATGCGATCCGTTGAGGGTTCGGGGAAGGTAGGTGACTATTTTGCTTCTGGGCATGGCCTCGATCAGGCAGATATCTAAAAGGCCGTCATCGAATCGCGCCTGCGGGGTCAGGTAAAACCCGCCGCCGGAACTTCGCCCGTTGCCGATACATACTAAGGTGACGTTCTCGGTGAATTTGTGTTTGTCGAGTTTGATTTCAAGCTCCACGGGCTTTAAGTGCCGCCATGACTGGAAGACCGCGGCTAAGTATACGAGCGTACCGGACATACCGGTCGAACGGCTGGCCCGTAGCGCCACATCGGCGTCGAAACCGATACCCACCGTGTTGAAAAAAGGACGCTCGTTAACCAGGCCGACATCGACCATATGAGGCGTACCGAAAAAGGCGGTCTTAAATCCACTCTCCGGGCGGCTGTTGTTGCCAAGCATCTTGTAGAAGTCGTTTCCGGAGCCACCGGGGATTACGCCCACGACGATATCGGTGCCGATGAGGACCGAGCCGACCTCGTTAATGGTGCCATCGCCGCCGACCACCACCACCTTCTCGAACTGCTTGAATTTGCACAGCTTCGCCAGCCTGACACCGTCGCCGGGCCGGGTGGTGGAGAAGAATTCGAAGGCTATATTCTGCTTTTCGGCCCATTTCAGGACCTTCGGCAGAATATCCAGCGATCGCCCACGCCCGCTGGCGGGATTGAAAATCACCGCGGTTTTCATGACATCATGAAAATATCAGATAGATGGGCGGATGTACATCGGTACTTAGGGCGGAGAAGAAAGCAGAGTAGGTCAAGATTCCTGAGTCTTGACGCCTAGCGGTCTAGTAATTTCAGCGTATTGTCATTCCCGACCCCGATAGGGAATCTACTCCCTGTCATGCCGGACTTGATCCGGCATCCATCAACCCTGCCTCCCCCCTGGATTCCCGCGTGCGCGGGAATGACATTATTTCTTTACTTCAAATATATAAGTTTTATGGTGTTAGAATTGTGGGGCGCTCTCGCTCTGGCGAAATAGATTCCGGATGAGACTTTATTTCCCAGGGCATCCGTGGCGTCCCATATTACTTTTCCCTCCTTTGATTTTGCTATTAGCGTTCGAATCTTTTGACCCATGATGCTATAAATTTCAATCTCACCTCCTTCCAACTCGTTATAGGTTATTATGGTGGACGAATTAAACGGATTGGGGTATACGCTTAGAAGGTCAATGGACAGCGGCATATCTTCTACCCGATCAGGTATTCCGACCGTTTCATCATACCGCTTGAAATATACTCCGGCATACTCCGAGCTATCAGGATTGCTGATGATTTTCGAATATACTACGTATATACGGCCATCCTCCACTGCAGCCACCGACGGATCCCGATCCTCGATATAGTCGTCGGTCAGCCTTTCCTCGTCCCACCAGGTCTGACCATTATCTGAACTTCGCCGAAACCAGATCTCCCGGCGGTCAAATCGCCAATCTATATAGGCAACGTATATATCGTCAGCAAACCAATCCACGTCAGAACCCATCGATTCGTGGACGAAGGTCAACTGAATCTCATCATCCCAGCTATCTCCGCCATCAAAACTCAACCGGCAGAATATGTCACCCGTTATCCCGGGGGGAGCGTAGCGGTAATCCATCCAGCAGGCTGCCAAATCTCCCCTTTCATTCACCGCGAGGGAAGGGGTTGATGCCCCCCGATTCTCTGTATTTCTCAGTGCGACGTTGTCCGACCAGTTCACGCCTCCGTCGGTACTGCGGAAATAGT
>CBDVBL010000068.1:0-8195 GCA_965372205.1 uncultured bacterium | reverse complement strand
GGATCCATCACTCTGGGACGAGGAGATCGCTAAAGCTCTGGCCACGACCGAGGGCGTGAACGAATTGACCGAGGAGCACTGGAAGCTCGTAAAATATCTAAGGGATTACTACCTGAAATTCGATATTGCCCCCATGATTCGTAAGCTTTGCAAGGAAACCGGCTTCCCATTAAAAAAAGTCTACGAGCTTTTCCCGTCCGGCCCGGCTAAGGGCGCCTGCAAAGTTGCTGGCCTGGCGAAACCGACCGGTTGCGTCTAAGGAAAATGGTGACTAACCATGGTGAAAGTCGGCTTTGCCGTCCGTTTTGCGGTATCAACGCATCTGCGGCATTTGCAGACAACCGGTAGATGGAATTGGAAAAGGTTTTATGTCGGATCAATTGCAGATAAATAGGAGTACTGTATACGTTATTAAGGGTGACATTACCGACCTCGATATAGACTGTTTTGTATACTACGCCCGCTCCGATCTCAAGCTCGGATCGGGATTCGGCGGAGCTATTTCTGGTCGGGGCGGCATGTCGATCCAGAAGGAGCTTCACCAGAAAAGTCCTATCAGTGTCGGACAGGCAATCATCACTGAGGCTGGAGAGCTAAAAGCGAAATATATTATTCACGCCAACGGTCCGAAATTCCAGGAAGATAACGTAGAAGAAAAGCTTAAGATAACGATTGAGAATTCGCTCAAGCTGGCAGACAGTAAGGGTATTAAGATTTTAGCCCTGCCTCCGATGGGTACCGGATTCTACGGTGTTCCTCTTAAAACGAGTGCCAGGATAATGCTCGATACGATAAAAAAACATCTCGAGGGGGATACCGGTATCGAAAAAGTAATCATCGGCGTTGTGGATCAAAGAGAATACAGGCCTTTTCACGAAAGGCTTACTGCTTTTCAGCATATAAGGGATAATGGATGAGTGATTTTTTGCATTTTGCCGAGCATCGGTTGCAGGAGATAGCGCTTTGTATCATGGCGATTGTCTATATTATCAGATTGATCTGGTTATTCAGGTTCAAGGGCGGGCGCGATAGACAGCCTCAGACCGGTCTTGAAGGCACGACTCCCAGGAAGGGCATCCTTTACTCCTGGGCAAATATAGCCACTCCCTGGGCAATGGAGAGTACTCGCAATAACAAATTTCTTTACATCCAGTTCGTTATATTCCACATTGGCGTAACCGTTGCGATCGGGCTGTCGTTCATAATACCGTACTCACCGGATTTATTGAATTCGATTACTCTTGTAAGGATTATACAGGCGTTGACCGCGGCCGCCTTTCTTGTCGGGATATTGCGACTTTTCCGGCGAGTTTTCGACCCTTATATGAGAGCTATCAGTACCCCGGATGATTATTTTTCGCTTTTACTGTTAATCGTATGGTTCTTATTTGCGGCACTGGCGGTACCGAATAATCTGGATAGGGGTGAGGGGATAATGCTCACGTATTTCATTATGACAGCGTTCTTTCTTGTCTACGTTCCGTTCAGCAAGATATCGCATTACTTATACTACCCGTTTACCAGGCTCTGGTTCGGCAGGACGATGGGACATCGCGGAGTATATCCCTTAAGGCGATCGGTTCAAACGAGGAAAATTGGAAATTGATGGTTTTAGCGGATCGGTACGAGAATGAGCTATGAGCGCCAAGATTAGATCGCGTAAAGCTACAATAGTCCTGGAGAGAATGGCTAAAAAGCTGAACCGGCAGATGGTCGGTTCTCTCGTCGGCTGTGTCCATTGCGGAAACTGCACGAATGCGTGCCATTACGTTCTGGCCAATCCCGGTGATACGAGCTACGCTCCCGCCTATAAAGCCGACCAGATTAGAAAAATATTCAAGCGCCATTTCGATTGGATCGGGAGGGTATTTCCATGGTGGGTCAGGGCGAGAAGCGTATACACTGATGAAGATCTGGAAAAACTAAAAGATATTGTATTCGGTAAATGTACTAACTGCCGTCGCTGTTCGATAAACTGCCCCATGGGGGTCGATTATGCAACATTCAATCGTATGACCAGAGGGCTTCTGGTCTCGGTTGGGGTTATGCCGGAGGGCGTCGCCGTCGTCAGCAAGGATCAATGGGAAATCGGAAACCAGATGGGCGTGCTCAAAGAGGACTACGTAGAAACGCTTGAATGGCTCTCCGAAGAACTGCAGGAAGAACTGCATGATAAAGATGCGATAATACCCATCGACAAAAAAGACTGCGAAGTGGTTTACTCTATTAATCCCCGGGAAGTAAAGTACGACCCGCGCACAATATCCGATGCCGCAAAGATCTTCCATTTCGCCGGAGAAAACTGGACCATGCCGAGCGAGGACTGGGATATGACCAATTTCGGCCTTTTTTCGGGCGACGATGAGCTCGGCGGTGCAGTTGCCCTAAGGTTATATGAAAAAGTAATTGAACTGCGCGGTAAAAAGCTGGTTATCTCCGAATGCGGCCATGGCTACCGTTCCACCCGATGCGAAGGGCCGAACTGGGCGGGTTTCGATGTTACGTTCGAAATGGAAAGCTCCGTGATAACCATGCTTCGCTATATCAAAGAGGGCCGCATCAAGGTTGATAAATCAAAAAATACTATTCCCGTCACTTTTCACGATTCCTGCAATAACGCGCGGAGCTGCGGTCTTTTCGAGGAGCCCAGGGAACTACTGCAGCTTGTTTGCTCCGATTTTCGCGAGATGTATCCGAATCGCGCTGAAAACTACTGTTGCACGGGTGGTGGTGGTGCGATGTCGATGTCTGAATATACGCCGCAACGGCTGAAATCAGCTGCTGTCAAAGCAAAACAGCTCGAGGCAACCGGTGCGGATATCGTGATCACCTCATGCCACAACTGTGTCGACGGTCTATCGGACCTGATCAAACATTATAAACTGGGCATGCAGGTGACTCAGCTGGTCAATCTGGTGGCCAACGCTCTCGTCTTTGAGGTGAAGGTGGCCGTTCCCGAAAAAATCGAAGAGGTTATGAAGGCTCCCGGCCTTAGCGGGTATAGGATTTTGGTGACCGATGACGAGCCCGATTTCCTGACGTTTATAGGTACTGTTCTCGAGGACAATGGCGCCACCGTAATTAAGGCGTCGAACGGTGATGAGGCTGTTCATCTGGCGGAATCCGAAAAACCCGATCTGATTACCCTGGATTTATCGATGCCGGGGAGGTCCGGCATTGATGTTTTCGAAACATTGAGGGAAAATCCTGAAACCGCCTCCATACCTGTTTGTATCATTACAGGTAAACCGGAGATGCGAAAGCTTATATATGATAGACACGAGGAGCCCCCGGAAGGGTATGTCGACAAGCCGGTGAATGAAGAGGGAATCCTTTTGAATATTCGAAAAATACTTAAATTAGCCCATCATGTATAAGACCTGATCTGAGAAAAAAATGGAACATCCTCGCCGACGATATTCAGATAAGATTATTAACGCCATCCCCGGATACCTCACGGTTCAGGACCGTCAATTTCGAATAGTGGAAGCAAACGAGGCCTTCCGCAAAGATTTCGGGGATTACGAGGGGCGATATTGCTACCAGGTATATAAACATAGACCTGAAAAGTGCGAGATATGTCCTGTTGAACAGACTTTCCACGACGGCCAGCGGCACCATAGCGATGAAACTGTTAGAACTCTTGAAGGAAAAGAGATATCGGTTCTGGTTTACACGACTCCGGTGCGGAACGATGACGGCACTGTTTCCGAGGTTATCGAGATGTCTACTGATATAACGGGACTTAAAATCCTCCAGAACCAACTCAAAGACAGTCGCCATCATTATCGGCAGCTTTTCGAGGAAGCGCCCTGTTATATTTCTATGCAGGACAGAGATCTGCGAATTGTTGAATCGAACCGAATGTGGAGGGAGGCATTCGGCGATCATTACGGCGAAAAATGTTACAGAGTGTATAAACATCGTGAGGAAGAATGCTATCCTTGTATTGTTAGAGAATCGTTTTCAGATGGGCAGACACATTTTCACGAGGAAGTGGTAACATCGAAACACGGCAAGCGTATGAACGCTCTGGTCTCCACCATGCCGATAAAGAATTCAAGGGGAGAAATCGATAGTGTTATTGAAATGAGTGTGGATATCACTCAGATCAGACAGCTTCAATCGAAACTAACCTCCATCGGACTTCTTATTAGCTCTATCTCTCATGGATTAAAGGGCCTTTTGAACAGTCTCGATGGAGGGATCTACTTGGTCAATACCGGCCTGGAGAAAAATGATCAGGATCGAATTAATAAGGGATGGGAGATCGCCCAGAGAAACGTAGAGAGGATAAGAAGCATGGTTCTTGATATCCTTTACTACGCTAAGGATAGGGAACCCGAATGGGAGATGGTTTCAGGGGTGGAACTGGCTAAAGAGGTTATCGGGATTGTGCAACCGAAGGCTGCCGGACTCGATGTTAAACTGGAGAGTGATATAGATAAGAAAATCGGGGAATTTGAATGTGATCGTAAAGCCATGCGTTCTCTCCTGGTCAATATCATTGAA
This sequence comes from uncultured bacterium, assembly GCA_965372205.1. Lineage (GTDB taxonomy): Bacteria > Zixibacteria > MSB-5A5 > UBA10806 > UBA10806 > CBDVBL01. The sequence goes on along the minus strand of CBDVBL010000068.1, from coordinate 3,683 downwards.
AACTCTCTGGATGCATGCCGAGTCGATAAGGACAAGGAATCTCATCAGGTGAATATCAAACTTGAGGGTACAAACGACCACGTAGAATTCGAAATTTCAGATAACGGCATCGGAATGGACCAGGAAACAAAGGAAAAGGCATTCAGCCTGTTTTTCTCGTCGAAGGGAACCGAGGGCACGGGACTGGGACTCTTTGTATCCAATAAGATTGCGATGGAACACGGAGGAAGTATCGGATTGGAATCGGAATTAAACAAAGGATCACGTTTTACCATCCGAATCCCCAGACGGAGAATAGAAACCGAATGACGAATAAATTGGAAATCCATTTTTAAAAGGGATGGTGACGTACTTACTTCAATTATGCGAGCGAACAATAACAACATTAATGCAGAACAGTTTTTGGGAACGATGTTAAAGGAATTCTTGACGAAAAAAAGAGACAGTATATTAGGAAAATGGTTTGATCTAATTCTAAAATCATATCATCCAGATGTCTCGAAATTTCTGAAAAAAGAAAGAGACCGATTCAATAATCCGGTCGGGCATAATATCTTTCAGAATATAAACCGTATATATGACGACCTTCTTAATGATACCGACGGTGAACGGATTGCTGTCTGTCTGGATAACATTATCAGGATAAGATCGGTTCAGGATTTCTCTGCGCGGGAAGCGGTGGCCTTCATTTTTCAACTAAAAAAGATTATCCGGGAGGAATTGGGAAGCGAGAATCGCGGGGATAAAATCCTCAAAGAGATTCTGGAGTTTGAGCGGGAAATAGACGAATTAGCGCTGCTGGCATTTCAGATATACATGCGATGCCGGGAGGAATTATTCGAAATCAGAGCTAAGGAACTGAGAAACAGATCGGACAAATTACTGGAGATGGCTGACATAACCGGATGTGGATCGGGGAAAAAGGAGGATTCGAGGATGATTAACGGTGTGGGGGATGCCCCGAAAGGAGATGATCCGGAATGAACGCTGTACTCTCCCTGATTCTGGCATCAATCCTATTGTTGATTGCGCTTATCGGTGTCGGGATGGCCGATCTTAGATTTCTTTTCGGCATAATAATTCCTTATGTCGCCATAGCCGTATTTATAGCCGGAATATTGTATCGTATTGTCAAATGGGGGAGGGCGCCTGTCCCGTTTGCGATTTCGACCACGAGCGGCCAGCAAAAGTCGCTGCCATGGATAAAGAACAGCGGTCTTGAGAGTCCTCACAACAAGCCGCGTGTGATCGGCAGAATGGCTCTGGAGATCTTGTTTTTCAGATCGCTTTTTAGAAACACAAAATCGGAGCTTACGGAGGGGCCGAAGATTACTTATGGCGAGACTAAATGGCTCTGGCTGGGGGCCCTGGCGTTTCACTGGTCGCTTTTGATTATCCTTCTCAGACACTTCAGGTTCTTTGTGGAGCCGGTTCCCTTTTTCGTTCCGGCAGTACAATCAATCGACGGTTTATTCCAGATCGGCGTGCCGATGCTCTATATGACTGATATCATCGTACTGGGTGCTTTAACCTATCTTTTCTTCAGAAGGGTTTTCATTCCACAGATTAGATATATATCCCTTGCCGCCGATTATTTCCCGCTTTTCATTATTCTGGGAATTGTCATTTCCGGTGTTCTGATGAGATACTTCATCAAGGTGGATATTATAGGCGTCAAAGAGCTTATTTTGAGCTTTGTCAGCTTCAGCCCGAAGATTCCCGATGGTATCGGAATGATCTTTTTTGTTCATTTGTTCTTTGTCTGCGCGCTTTTAGCCTATTTCCCTTTCAGTAAGCTGATGCATCTGGGCGGGGTATTCTTAAGCCCGACAAGAAATCTGGCAAACAACAGCCGCATGAAAAGACATATCAATCCCTGGAATTACGACGTTAAGGTTCATACATACGAGGAATATGAAGACGAATTCAGGGATGTTATGAAGTCGGCTGGTTTACCATTAGAAAAGGAACAGTAATGGCCGAAGAGACTCCAGGACCGGAAATTCTGGCTAAAATCGATTACAAGCCACCAAAGAAAAAGTGGTCGGATTCCGGGGTTAAATTCAGAAGGGGCGTTATCAACTACGGTGCCGCTCCGGCGGGTGTGGAATATCTTGGTCTTCCCTATCCCAGAAAATGGCAGCCCACCCATGAGGATTGGCAACTTCCGGAGAACTGGAAGGAGATAATCCTCAAAGGATTGAGAGAGAGGCTCAAGAAATATCGATCCTTACAAATTTTTATGGATATCTGCGTTCGCTGCGGCGCCTGTGCCGATAAATGTCATAATTTCATTGGTTCCGGCGACCCGAAGAATATGCCGGTTCTTCGGGCAGAGTTATTGAGGTCGGTTTACAGAAATGATTTTACTGCGGCGGGGAAAATCCTCGGAAAGGTCGCTGGCGGAAGAGAACTGACCATTGATGTACTCAAAGAGTGGTTTTACTACTTCTACCAATGCACCGAATGCCGCCGCTGCTCCGTTTTCTGTCCATATGGGATCGATACCGCCGAAATCACGATGATGGTTCGGGAGCTCCTGAATCTTGTGGGGTTGGGAATAGACTGGATCTGTACGCCGGCGGCAAATTGCCTCAGGACCGGGAATCATCTGGGGGTTCGGCCTCACGGCTTTAAGGACAGTGTTGATTTCGCGGTGGATGATATTAGAGAATTGATCGGGATAGACGTGGAGGCTCCGATAAATAAGAAAGGTGCGGAAATCCTCTTCGTGGTACCCTCGGCTGATTATTTCGGCGATCCCCATTATTTCGGCTTTCTCGGCTATCTGGCTCTCTTTCACGAAATCGGGCTTGACTATACCTTTAGCACATTTGCCTCCGAGGGCGGTAATTTCGGCCTCTTCCATTCTTCGGAGATGATAAAAAGGCTTAATGCAAAGATATATTCCGAAGCAAAAAGACTGAAAGTGAAGTGGATTATCGGTGGGGAATGCGGTCATATGTGGAGGGTTCTGCATCAGTATATGGATACGATGAACGGACCCGCCGATTTCCTGGAGGAACCGGTTTCGCCGATTACCGGCACTAAATTCGAGAACGCAAAATCAACCAAAATGGTTCATATCTGCGAATTTACTGCGGATCTCATCAAGAATAACAAATTGAAATTAGATCCGGGCCGGAACGATCACTGGAAGGTAACATTTCATGATTCCTGCAATACGGCCCGGGCAATGGGTCTGCTCGAGGAGCCGAGATATATTCTCAAAAACGTTTGCAACAATTTTTATGAGATGCCCGAGAACACCATAAGAGAGCAGACCTTCTGTTGCGGCAGCGGCTCCGGAGTCGGGACCGATGAAAATCTGGAAATGAGGTTGAGGGGCGGATTCCCGAGGGCGAATGCGGTAAAATACGTTCGCGAGAAGTATGGAGTAAATCTCCTCTCATGCGTCTGTGCGATTGACAAAGCCACTCTGCCCGCCCTCATGGATTTCTGGGTTCCCGGAGTCGAGGTGGGGGGTCTGCACGAGCTGGTCGGAAACGCTCTGGTGATTAAGGGCGAAAAAAGGTCGACTGATTTTCGTGGACAACCGTTCGGGGGTAAGGGGGTTGGCGATAATGTATGACACGGGAAAAATTCTGGCCGGTTTAATTATATTTCTGGCGCGTCTGACCTCCCCCATCTGGTATAACGCGGCAAGCGGCGGGGCCTCCTAC
>CBDVBL010000067.1:0-8217 GCA_965372205.1 uncultured bacterium | reverse complement strand
GCATTGAAGAAGCAGCTATTTTTAATTTTCCACGCTCGTTTTTTTCATGGACTGTTGCTATCGTCTTCTCCGGAACGTAATGGAAAGGGTCGCAATATGAAAGTTCGGATTGCACGAGATGTGATTGCGTGCGCAATTGCGGTTTTGCTCGGCCTGAGCTCCGCCCGAGGCGCCGTAATCCATAAAGACATTGGCGAACTAACGGCAGAGTCAAACCGCATTGTTATCGGTGATGTCGTTGAAGTCACCAGCTTCTGGAACCAGGACCATACGTTGATCAAGAGCCGCATAATAGTCAATGTTGACGATTACATAATCGGCGAGGGTACCGGAACTGAAACGCTGGAGATGAGCGGGGGGACAGTCGAGGACCTAACGCTCAGAGTTTCAGTGTTGCCGGTATTCGAAGTCGGAGATCACGTGCTATTGTTTCTGGGTAATAGCGAAATCGGCCTGGTCGGCTGTTTCCCGGGAGCTTACCTGACCGATGGGGATCAGGTCGCCGGGATGGGCGCGGGCTGTCGACAGGTCTTGTCTGAAACTCTCCGGCCCTTGAGCGGCTTACTGTCTGAAATAGAACAAAGCCTCCCCCCCGGTGTACCCCTGCCTGAGATTACCCCGTATGACGGTGATTTCGAAATACCGCTCTACGTGCTTTGCGGGAGAGACTGGACTTACCAGTCCAATCCGATGGGGGAGAATTATAAGATTAACGCTAACTGCGTGGATGGCCCGGCCGGAGACGCTAACTCGCAGCGCACCCAGATACAGAACGGCGCAAATGCCTGGCACGACGCCGGAGCCGATTTCGAGTTCACATACGGCGGCACCAGCACTTATACCTACGTCCAGTACGACGGCACCAACCTGGTTTACTTCGACACCTCGCCGCCCGATGGTGGCGGTTACCTGGCCGCCACATACTCATGGTTTAACGGAAGCAACATATTGGAATGTGATCTGGTATACAATGACCTCAATTATACATGGTGGAATGGCAGCGGCGGTTGCTACGGCTACTTCGATATCTGGAGCGTTGCGGCCCATGAATTCGGCCACTTCCTCTGCCTCGGCCATAGCAGTTATCCAGCGGCCACAATGTATTACGCTATAGGTGCTTGCCAGACGTTCATGCGTACTTTGTATTTCGACGACATCAACGGTATCATAGCCATATACGGCATAGAAGACATAACACCGCCGGAGCCGGACCCCATGACGTTCGAATCGCCCCCGTCGGCAGCGAGCAGGACGACCATCATTATGACTGCTACGCTGGCAACCGATGTTACGCCGCCGGTTCAGTACCAGTTCGATTTCGTTTCGGGGGGGCCGGGAGGCAGCGATAGGAACTGGGGGACAACGCGGCCCTACACAGATTATTCGCTCACTCAGAATACCGAATACAGTTACCGCTGTCGGGCGCGGGATGGAGCCTCGCCACCCAATGAAACGGGGTACTCGTCGGTTTTGAGCGCCTTTACACTGGCAAATGTGCCGGGAGCCCCGGTGCTTTCAAATGTGACTTCCAACTCAATCGATCTTGACGTCGATCCCCATGGAAATCCGAACTACACTCCCTTTGCCGTTCTGTGCGCAACCTCCGATCCCGTATGGGACGGCATGTTCGTCAACGCCTCCGGAGATCCTGCCGTCTCCGAGGAATGGCAGACGGATGACCAGTGGGGCACGGTAACGATACAGGGGCTCAGTCCCGAAACCGAGTACTCATTCCAGGTCAAAGCCCGCAATGGTGACGATATTGAAACCGAATACGGTCCCCAGGGTACGGAGACGACCCTGCCGGAGACGGAGGTACCTACACTCACCGAATGGGGAATGATAATAATGGCATTATTGCTGCTGGCTTCCGGCACGATTGCTGTTATCCGAAGACGGAGTGCAATCGTAGCAAGGACCTCTTAGCGAGTTTACCTGTATTGTTCCGTTTTGAACTCCTTTGACTCGACCCGCTATCTCTTCCCGATCCTGCCATTTGCAGACTTAATGAATGGCCCGATTTGTAGGGGGCAGGATACTCCCGGTATCCGTCGCCCGCGTCATTTTAGGAAAGTACCAGGCTCCGTCATTTGAGAATCATGCCTCCATACGCCAGAAAATCACTACCCGTCGCCAAGAGGATAAAACTTCGAATGTCCACATCGGCTCCCGGCGGCTTCACGTCGGCACAAACCTTCACGTTCCCCACTACAAAGCACTCTTCAACGAGGTTTGGCTTGCATTCAACCATTGTTTTTTGCATCTGCTCTCACCTCCTTTCGCCTGGCCCGGTTCATGTAATATCTACATATCTATATATGTAAATATTACAATATTTGTTTCGCGAAAAATCGTTTTTCTACACAGTTTCGTTTTTCGGAGAATCGGGCAACGGCCTGGGGGTCAAGTCGGTATATGCGGTAATAAAAAAGCCCCCGCTCTAAAAGAACGGGGGCTCTGCACGAGCGTTCGGATTTAACGCTTATTTCAGCATCAACATCTTCCTGGTGAAAGTCTTATCCGCAGCCTGCATCCTGTAGAGGTATACTCCGGAGGATACGCTCCGTCCGCTTCTGTCGGTGCCGTCCCAGACGATCGACTGGTATCCGGCGTCCATATGGGCATCGACCAGCGTCCGCACCCTCTGTCCGAGCACGTTGAATATCTCGATCTTCACGTGCGCGTTTTCAGGAAGCGAGAAGTTAATTTCGGTTGCAGGGTTGAACGGGTTCGGGTAGTTCTGCGAGAGAGCGAATTCTGCAGGAAGATAGATCTCCTCTCCATCGACGGCCGTCGGACCGATTATGAAGGTACATGGGATTATGATCTGTTCAACCATATGGTTCATATCATAGCCCGTGACGATTAGCTGGCCGGTGTGGGTGCCCTCGTCAACGAATGAAGCATCGAATATGATGTCAACATCCATATCATCGCCGGAGCCAACAGTGCCTGAGCTTGGTTCAGCAGAGAGCCAGCCGGTTTGAATTCTTATTGCGAGGTTATCATGAACGTATGGCTGGTTGTAAACTACCTGGAGGCCTATAGTCCCATCTGCATTTTGAATCCCGATCGTGTTCGAAGCCAACTCGCCAGTCATATTCCGGTACTGGTAGGTCATATTGCCACCGGCAGTTAAAATCACTTCGAAAGTATAAGATCCGGTTCCACCAAAATGGGGAATGTCTATCCATGCAACGATAAACGAATCACTCCCGGCCCAATAGTAGATTTCCCCGCCGTCATCCGGATTTAAGTCATCCCAGAACGGAGCAATCGCTGCACCCGGTACATTGCCTGGGACCGGTGGAGAGGGAAATGGTTGATTGATGTAATATATAAAACTGCCCGGATCAGGTGGCTCTATGACCGCCGTGAAACCATTAGAACATACCCATAGGTCGCTGTAAAAATCTCCATAGAAGGGAAAATCAAACCCGAGAGTAAATGGGCCGGCAAGATCATCATCGGTTAGATAGATATTATCGCCACGATCAATTATATCCACCCAACGATATTCAGGGCCACCTGGTTCGTCTGAGTCGATCCATTCATACCCGAATTCATCGGGACCACCCCGATCGAGAATCATGGGCGGATACGTTTCCTCAGGAGGAAGGTTTGATTTATCGATTTCCTCCCAATGGAGGATGGACGTTTTATCGTCAGCCATATTAGGATCATGTTTACCAGGATTCAAGAGCCTGCGGTCATCAGTTTCAGCCACTATCGTGAAGTCGAGATCGAGTCCGCCAGGATTCGCAATATTAAGAGTTTCAATGATAATCTCTCCATGGCTGCCTGTGACAGTGAATGAAGTTGGATCGAGAACCATCCTGGCGCCGAGCACAGGCGTTGCACTGGCTTCATTTGAGGGAGGCGATTCCACGGAGTCCGGCCAGACTGCCGTCATAACATAATAATATGTTATGCCGTTTTCCACATTGCTGGAATCAATGTAGCCTGTCGTATCACCCGGAATATCGCCTGTGATCAGGTGATCCGGATCGACCGGTACGGGACTGCTCTCGGAACGATATAAATTGTAGTGTACCGGGGGAAATCCATCGGGGCCGGTAGCAATCCTGATTGCCAGTTCATCATGAATATATTCGGCATTGTAAGCAATCTGCAGGCCGATGCTGCCGTCACCGTTCTGTATGCCAACGGTAGCGGAGTTCAAAGCCGGCAACATCTCCTGGTATTGGAATATAATCGCTCCGCTCTGCCGTAATCTGATCTGGAACGTATAAGGACCACCGGACCCGATGTGCGGAACGTTAATAAAGGAGATTACAAGCTCAAAACCGTCGGAATAATACCAGAACTCTCCGCCACTGGGTGGATAAAGGTCGTCCCAGAAGGGCGCTACCAGATTCTCAGGCGCTGAAGGATTCGGAATCGGGTCATTGGAGTAGTCTCCGCTTGTGCTGGTGAACGATATCCAGCCGTTCGAGCAGATATTGAACGTGTTAAAGGTTTCACCATAGAAAGAGAAATCAAACCCGATGTCGAAAGGTCCCAGGTTCTGGTCATCGCCGGTTATGGGTATTTGCTCGCCGATGCCAACGATGTCAATCCACGAATATATCGGACCGCCCGGCTCATCGGAATCGATCCAGGTATAGCCAAATTCGTCCGGGCCGCCCTGATCGAGGATAATGGGTGGATTAACGGGACCATTGTCTCCCTTCTGCGATAGATCGAGATTATGTGATTCAGCCATCGCTTTGGAAGCAACGTTTGGCCGGTCTTTAGACCTATGGGCCAACGGTAGTCCGGGATCATCCGGCGGAGGGGGTACGCTCCACGATCCGGGCAGGCTCCAGCGGAGCGGCACGTTAGCGTCCTGTTCACTTGTCGCCACCAAATCTGCAGGCGGTAGATGGCCTACAGAAGCATAGACTACATTAGACGTAGCGGATTCCAGAGCCGGATCTCCATCATCAATCGCGGTAACACGGTAACCATAAACGCCATCCTGACCATCCGGGATAACATCAGTATAGTTTTCGTCGACAGTCGTTCCAATTAGCTCCCATTCCCCGGAGGGCATGAATTTGCGATAGACGGCGAAGTGGTCGAAATCCCCGATCGGATCTTCGAACGTCCACGTCAGGCTTACTTCGAAGCCCAGCACCTCAGGATCGGCGAGAAACGGCGCCGCAGGCGGGTGATTCACGGCCATGCCGGAGGCTTGATTCGATGGCCCAACCTCCACAAATTCACCGCCGCCGATATCGTAAACAGCTGACCCCTGGTAATAATAGGTAACGCCGTTAACGATTGGGCCGTAAGGATCATCGCCCCAATCGTCATAGTTGAGTTCCGTGATCAACTCGGCATTGATCATCAAACCGCTGTCATAAGGCCGGGGAGCGATATCGCGATACAAGTTGTACCCCGCAAGAACCTGAGTATCCATTGATATCGGGGAATCAGGCGGGGGAGCGATTCTCCCTGGAGATTGCCAGGAGAGTGGAATGTGATGATCGAGCCCGGAGACGGCGGTTAGGTTTATCGGCGGGCCCTCGGTGCCGGTCAGCTGCACTATGTAGCTGTCATCTAAATCATTGAATATGAAATCGAAAGAACCTTCCACTGTCGGCGTGTATGTCAGATCCGCACCGCCGATACCGCCGGAACCGTAGCTGGCCACATCGGAGTGCATGACATGGAACCGGAATGTATAGGTAATTCCCTCATCCAGTGCAATAGCCGCTCCCCACTTGGTGGGGGTGTTATCGATCCCCTGCACCAGATCGAGCGAGAGATCGTTATCGCCTTCGACCGAGATTATCCAGTTATTATCCGATCCGGATGGGTCAACCACCAGGGTGGGCACATCCGGAGGGTCCAGATCGGGAATATCGAAATCGGCGCCGTCACCGAGACGGGCACCCTCGCCGCCGTAATTTTCACTGTAAACAGCCCAGCCATAGGTATTGACCTCATCGCGGGCCAGCATGACGGTACCGGTGAAAACACCGTCCTCGGCGGTCTCGTCCGGTGCTGCACCATCGTCATAAATGGCAATGTAATCACCGGACCAGCCCTCATCGTAGAAACCATCGTTATCCCAGCTGCCTTTGATATGAAAAGCGCGATAGGAAGCATCCTCCGGGTTGGCAAAGGAGGCCTTGAGTGTGACGGTTACCTTGCCCTCAAGCGCGTAATTCACAAAGAGGGTTTCACCTTCGGCCACCATCTGCTGGTCGAATGCAGGCAGGTGGGTCGGTGAAAAATCAACTCTTATATCCCAGAGAGTGTCAGCCGGCATGAAAACTCTATAAAAGCCTACGTCGTTGGATGTGCCGCTCCAATCGCGGTCGATCACACTGACGGTGGCGCCCTGGATTGGATCTCCGGTCGCCTGATCTGTAATATAACCGGCCAGCGTGCCCCAATCCTCGAGATAGGCTAAGGCCATGGTCACGGCCTCGTAGGCGTCAACGATACCCATGCCGTAAGCGTTATCCTCGCCTTCCTCGCCGAGATCTGTAGCTGTCTCCAGCATGATCTCGCCTATCTGATCGGTCGTCAGATTGGGATTGGCTTCCCTCATCAGGGCCACAACACCCGCCACGTGCGGGCAGGCCATGGAGGTCCCGTCCCAGCCGCCCTGATATCCGCCGCCGGGGATCGAGCTTCTGACATTCACGCCGGGAGCCGAGACTTCAGGTTTAATGGTGTCTCTTCCGTCGGGAGTGCACTCCGTTGGCCCGCGAGAGGAGAAACCTGCAATCGGAAAGTTGGGATCGTTCCCGTTGAGAGCGCCGACTGCGTAGCTTTGAACATCAGTTGATGCCCGGGTAGCCGGGTTCCTCAAAGAGCGCGGTCCGGACCCCTCATTGCCGGCCGCGAAGACTACAAAAACCCCGGCGGCCTCGCAACCGTCGAGAACACGCCAGAATATTTCATCGCAGTGAGGATACCCATGCCCGGTTGTTAAGCCCCACGAGTTGGAGTTGACATCAGGGACATCCCAGACGGTGCCGGGATCGTTGTCGGGATCTGCTATCCATTGAAATGCGCCAAGTGCATCTCCAACTGTCCTGGGGATCGTTTGACGATCAATTACACCGGCCGAAATCCATTCGGCACCGAACGCCACGCCGATAGTATCACCTGTGCTCTCTCCCAGACCACAGATTGTACCCATGGTGTGGGTTCCGTGAGAACCCCAATCCTGTGGGAACTGGGTGTGGCTTATAGAATCAAACCAGGCCCATTCGGGATTGTCGGCATAGCGGGGATCGAGACCTCTCCAGCGATCTCTTAACGCCGGGTGGTTGCCGTCAACACCGGTATCGAGATGGCTGACGAGCCGTCCCGCGCCGGTATACCCCATAGCCCAGACCTCGTCAGCACGGATCGCCCTGAGGCCATTCTCGACGCCGGCTATCAAAGGCGGATCATCATCGCCTTTGCTTACCGGCTCGATATTTACAATTTCATACTCCGGATTGATCTGCAGTACATCATCGTGCTGTACCAAAATATCCAGCGCCTCGCGGGTAGCCGTAACCAGAACGACGTTACCGATCCAGAGGCCCCGGTAATCCTCGACCAGTCCCTGGTTGGCGATACCCGCCAACTGGGACATGATGCTCGCCTGTGAAACGGTGGCCTTATCCTGCAGCGCCAGAACCACGGTTTCATGCCATTCGCGGCGATCGGCGCGCCTGGCGTAAAGCTCCTGCTTCAAGGCATCCAAGTCCACCTCGTCGGCCATCGTTATAATGGCCCCGATCATCTCATCCGCTTGATGGTCCTGCAGATACAGGTCGAAATCCGGGCTATACTCTCCGCCAGATGCCGGAGCGCCCAGATAACCCACTAAAAGACCAAGCGTTAGAATTGTAAGTAGATTTTTCATGCTATCTTACTCCGTTAATTTTGGTTAAAACAACTAAACTTGAGCGATTCTTACTAATAATAAATCCTCCCTAATGGATTGTTAAAAACCAACTTTTTTTCCAGATTATAATACTCTTTTAAGACAAATCCAGCGGAACCATAACAACCACACGATGTTAAATGGGCATAATTTTGCCCGAGTATTTCCTATCTATGGCAATATAATGCTTTCAGAATCACTGTCAAGGCTATTATTCATTCCGCAAATGGACCTTCCGGCCATAGAAGAATTCATCTCCAAAAATCGAGACTCGTCGTGCGAAGGCAGAGTATTTGATTCCCGCTCGGATAACATTG